>CAZYHE010000058.1:10736-13468 GCA_964647225.1 uncultured Anaerolineales bacterium | reverse complement strand
CCCCCCGGCCGCGCACCGCCGCGCTGGCCGCGCTGCCGATCGGCGCGCTGCTGCTAACCCATGCCGCGGCGCCGGCCGTCTTCCTGCCGTTGATCACGGGCCTGGCCGCGTGGAAGGGCTTGCAGGCCGTGGCGCTGCGCTTCATCTGCAGGAGTCAGGAGTCAGGAGTCAGGAGTCAGGGGGCGTGGAAGGAATTGCAGGCCGTGGCGCTGCGCTTCATCCCACGGCTGGGTCGGCGCGCGGATGCGCAACGCGCATCTGCGCGCCCATCCGCGCCCACACCTGCACGGCACCAAACGCAGTGCGGTGCAAGTGTCCGCGTGCATCTGCGGCCCGCTCTTTGGACCGGCGTCGCGTTCGCCCTGGGCATCGGCCTGGCGCTGATCTTCTGGCTGCCCGCGCTGGCCGAACGGCGCTTCGTCCAGGAGGCGAGCTGGCTGCGGGGCACGTATGATTACGCGCGCCACTTCGTCTATCCCGGTCAGTTGCTCAACGCGTTTTGGGGCTTTGGCTTCTCGGTGCCGGGGCCGGGCGACGGCATGAGTTTTGGCTTGGGGCTGATCCCGTGGATCGTCGCGGGCGTGGCCGCGGCGGCCGCGCTGGGGCTGGCCCGCCCCGCCCTCCAGTCGCGCCGCGCCGAGGCGATCTTCCTCGTCCTCGCCAGTCTGATCGTGATCTTCGCGATGACGCCGGCCGCCGCCCCGGCCTGGGCCGCGTTCCCGCTGCTCGCCAGCATCCAGTTCCCGTGGCGGCTGCTGGCCGTCACCACGATCGCGCTGGCGCTGTTGGCCGGCGCGGGCGTGCGCTGGCTGGAAGACGGTTTAAACCGTCAGACGAGCGGCGGTGGGTCTAAACCGTCCCCGTTCCCCTATCTGCTGGCCCTGTTGATCGTGCTGGCGAGCTTCCCCTACACGCGGCCGGAGCTGACGCCGATCCGCCCGGAAGATGAGACGGTGCTGGCGATCGTCGAATTCGAGGCCAAATATCCCGACATGCGCGGCATGACCAGCTACGCGCAGCGGAATCCGAGCGAAGCTACGTCGCCGCTGATTGCCCAATATCTGGCCGGCGAGCCGTTGCGTCGGGCGGAGATCATCTCTGGCACGGGCGAGGTGCTCGAGCAGGCGGCGACGGCCAACTCGGCGCGTGCGCGCGTGCGCGCGGATGGGGCGGTGCGGCTGCGCTTCTACACCAACTTCTTCCCCGGCTGGCAGGCCACGGTGGACGGCCGGCCCGTCGAGATCGCGCCCGATGCGCCCGATGGCTTGATCGGGCTGAACCTGCCGCCGGGCGAACACGATGTGCGCCTGCGCCTGCTGCCCACGCCGGTGCGTCAGATCGGCCTGGCGCTCTCGGCCCTCACCGCGTTGGGCGTCGTCGCGCTGTTGGTCTGGGATGCCCGCCGCTCGCGCGTGATCTTTCCGATAGAATGATGTCATTGCGAGGGGCGTCTTTTGCCCCGAAGCAATCTCACCGCATGTGACGCCGGGCCTCGCAATGATGGTTCGGCGGTTGCTCAGGGCACGATTTGCCCGCGCGGCCCGCGTGGGGTACAATCGCTCAAGTTATGAATGAACCTGAACGCGCTGCGCCGGCCTATGGACGTGAACGTGTGTGCCCGCATTGTGGGGCGCGGGTGGCCCAAAAGGCGGAGACCTGCTTCTATTGCAACGGCTCGCTGACCGCGGCCCCGCGCCTGCGCCGCGCCACCCCCTGGGCCGACCTGATCCTCTTCTGCTTCATCGGCGGGCTGTTTGCGATTTGGTGGCTGCGCGCGCCGGGGCCATCGAGTGAAGCGCAGACGGCTCAGTTGACCCCGGTGGCGGCCACGATGACCGCGCCGACGCCGCGTCCCACCGTCACTCCCACCGCGCCGACCCCGCTGCCGACGCCGACCAACACGCCGCAGCCGCCCGCGACACCCGCGCCGACGCCGATCAAGCACAAGGTTGGGTCTGGAGAGTCGCTTGGGGTCATTGCCGACGAGTATGGCTCGACGGCGAAAGAAATCGCGGAAGCCAACGACTTGACCGTCAACAGCATCATCCATCCCGGCGACGAGCTGATCATCCCACCGCCCAAGCCGGGTGGCGCGCCGCAACCCACGCCGACGCCGACCGGCGGCACGCTGCTCTACTCCGTGCAGGCCGGCGATACCATCAGCGAGATCGCCGAACGGTTCGATTCGCGCATGGACTGGATCCTGGCCGCCAACAAGCGCCAGGCAACCGATATGCTGCGCCCCGGCGACCGGCTGCTGATCCCGTTGAGCAACCGCACGCCCACCCCGCTCCCGTCCGCCACGCCGACGATCACCCCGACGCCGTCACCGACCTCGGACATTGTGCTCCGGCCGCCCATCCTCCTGGCGCCGCCGAATAACGCGGCCATCGCAGGCGACAGCGAGGCGCTGCTACGGTGGGCCTCTTCGGCCGTGTTGAGCAAAGATCAATGGTACGTGGTCACGGTTCAGGTGATCGGCGCCAACGACGCAGCCGCGCCCTATTGGACGAAAGGCACGCAGTGGCGTCTGCCGGCAGAGGTTCGCGCGGCCGGCGAAGAGACGACGCGCTTCTCCTGGCAGGTCCAGGTCTTCACCGGCGCGCCAGATCAGCCTGATGCCCGGCCGGCCAGCCCGCCGAGCGAGGCACGTGTTTTCTCCTGGACGCGGTAGCCGACACCGGTTGATGAATGTCAAGAAAATAATCCAGGTATGCCACCCCGTAACGCCC
>CAZYHE010000058.1:8275-10636 GCA_964647225.1 uncultured Anaerolineales bacterium | reverse complement strand
GAGTGGCATACCTGGCAGACACCCGATAGAAAACCAGGGTTCAGTATTCAGCCGGGTCTTGTGGAGTGCGGGCGAGCTAAAACTTGCGCAGCTTGGTGTGGACGGCGCCGCAGATCGGGCACTTTTCCGGCGGCTCGCCTTCGCCCGTGAAGCCGCACACATCGCAGACCCACAGGATACCCAACTCGGCATCCTTGCCGGCCGCCACAGCTTCCCTGGCCTTGGCGTACAGGGCGGCGTGGACCTGCTCGGCGGCCATGGCGTCTTCCATGCTGCCCAGGGCGCGCTTCTCTTCTTGTGCCTTTGCGACCTCGATGTAGGCCGGATACATTTCGTTGATCTCGAAGGTCTCACCGGCAAGGGCCGCTTCCAGGTTGGCGAGGGTCTTACCGATGCCGCTCAGCGCACGCAAGTGGTTGGTGGCGTGCTGCTCCTCGGCATAGGCCGCGGCACGGAAGACCCGCGCCACGTTGGGGAGCTTCTCGCGTTCAGCCATCTGGGCGAACGCCAAATACTTCATGTGTGCCTGGCTCTCGCCGGCAAATGCGGCTTGCAGATTGCCCTTGGTCATTTCCTTCATGGGAAAAAAGCCTCCTCGTTGGAGTGGTAGATAACCTGATGGTGTTTCGCAGGACTGGCAGTCGGGGGTGATGGACGCCCACAGGCGTCTCGTGTCCGGTTGACCCGCGTTGACACCCAAACCATATCATAGGCACGGCGTTTTGTCAAAAAGTGAAAATCTGCGCCAACGCCGGTCAATGCTCCAGAATCTTGCTCAAGAATTGCTTGGTACGCTCGCTCTTCGGCGCCTCGAACAGATCGGTCGGCGTCGTATCCTCCATGATGCTGCCGGCATCCATGAAGATGACCCGTTTGGCCGCCGCACGCGCAAAGCCCATCTCGTGCGTCACGCAGGCCATCGTCATGCCGGTTTGCGCCAGGTCGAGCATCACGTCGAGCACCTCTTTGATCATTTCGGGATCGAGGGCGCTGGTCGGCTCGTCGAAGAGCATGATCTTCGGATCCATCGCCAGGGCACGCGCGATGGCGACCCGTTGTTGCTGGCCGCCGGAGAGTTGGCCGGGGAAGGCGTGGGCCTTCTCTGGGATGCCGACGCGCTCCAGCAGTTCGCAGGCCTTCTTCTCGGCCACTTCATCATCCCGTTTGCGCACCACGCGTTGGGCCAGGCAGATGTTTTCCAGGACGCTGAGATGGGGAAAGAGGTTGAACTGCTGGAACACCATGCCGATTTCGGCCCGCATCGCGTTGATGTCGGTCGTCTTGGCGGTCAAATCAATGCCATCCACCAGGATATGGCCCGAATTGACCGTTTCCAGGTGGTTGATGCTGCGCAGCAGGGTAGATTTGCCCGAACCGCTCGGCCCGATGATCACCACCACCTCGCCGCGGCGGATGTTCAGATTGACATCGTTCAGCGCATGGATGCGGCCGAACCATTTGTGGACGTTCTTGATCTCGATGATGTTGTCAGTCATGGGACCTCCGCGATCGTTCACCTACCGCTTTTCCACCGCCAGCCGCCGCTCGATCGCGGTGCTGATGCGCGTGAACAGCAGCGTCAGGATCAGGTAGGTGAGCGCAACCGCTGCATAGGTGTCGAAACTGGTGAAGGTACGTCCGACCCACTCCCGGCCGCGGCGGGTTAGATCGGCCAGGCCGAGGATCGAAACCAGCGAGCTGTCCTTCAGGAGGGTGACGAACTCGTTGCTCACCGGCGGCAAGATGACGCGCACGGCCTGCGGCAGGATGATATAACGCATCGCCGCGATGTAGTTCATGCCGAGCGAGCGGGCGGCCTCCATCTGCCCTTTGGCGATGGACTGGATGCCGGCCCGGAAAATCTCAGTCATGTAGGCCCCGTAGGCGAAGGTGAACGCCACCACGGCCGCCGTGAAATCGTCTATCTTGATCTGCAGCAATCCGGGCAGGCCGAAGTAGATCCACAGGATCCACACCAGCACGGGCACGCCGCGAACCACCTCCACATAGAGCGACGCGATCCACTGCAAGATCGGCGAATGGGCCACCCGAAAAACGCCCATCACCATGCCGACGACCAGGATCAGGACAAACGAAAAAAGGGTGAGCTTCAGGGTCATGAAGACCCCATCGCCTTCGGCAAACGTGCCCCAGATAAAGCGAAAGATGGGGGCAAAACGTTGCGGAAAGGCGAAATAGAGGAACACGACGAGGAGGATGGCGCCGAGCAGGAGCAGCCACATGTGATCGAGCCGCCGCCATCGGCTGGTGGCCCTGGGTTGAAACCCGCCCACGCCGAAGCCACTGAAGCCGGGGGGCGCCGCGGAACGCGGTCGGTCTGCCATATTTGATCTCCTGTAA
>CAZYHE010000058.1:1544-8175 GCA_964647225.1 uncultured Anaerolineales bacterium | reverse complement strand
GCCATCGTTGTCTGGTGAAATAGCCGCCCGGTCAGCCTCAGGGCGCTTTACCGATCCACTTCTCGTAGATCTTCTTGTACTCACCGCTGGCCTTGATGTTCTTCAGGCCCGCATTGAACAGCGGCAACAGCTTCTTGGGGTCACCCTTCTTGACCGTCAGGCCGTACACTTCGTTGGTGACGATCTCACTGGCGATCTTCAGCTTGCCCTTGAACTGATCCGACTGGAGCGCATAACCGGCCGCCACTGGGGTATCCACGACGACTGCGTCCACGTTCTTGTTCAGCAGGTCGAGCATTGCGAGGTCGGGCGTGTCGAATTGCTTGATCTTCGCGCCCGCGATCTTGCGAACGGCGATCGCGCCCGTGGTCTCGATCTGCACGCCGACTGTCTTGCCGGCCAGATCCTTCTCGGTCTTGATCGCGCTGTCGTCCGTGCGCACCACAATGCCCTGGTTGGCGTCGAAGTAGGCCTCGGAAAAGTCATACTTCTGCTTGCGCTCATCGGTCACGGTCACAGATGAGATGATGGCGTCATACTGACCCGCTTCCAGGCCCGCGAAGATGCCGTCCCACGCGGTGTTCTTGATCTCGATTTCGAGCTTCTGGTCCTTGGCGATGGCATTGATCAGGTCAATGTCGAAACCGACGATCTTCTTGGCCTCGTCCACAAACTCCATGGGCGGGAACGATGCATCACTGGCGATCACGAGCTTCTTGGACGCGGGCTGGGCGCATGCGCTGAGTGTCGCCAGCAACATGACCACAACCATCAGCGCACAGAACAACTTCCATTGTTTCATTGGGGCTCCTCCTAAAATAGATGCGCGTAGATGAACGCGACGTATTATAGTCCCACGCGGGAGAATGTCAAACGGGGCTGCGACTCCAAACGAGCCGATTCTCCGCGCTGCGCACGCCCACTTGGCCGGCCTCCTGGAGCGAGCTTAGGCAGGCGAGGATCGTGGTCTGCGTCAGGCTGTAGGTCACCGGGTTGCCGATGACCAGCCCCAGGCGGTCCGCCGTGACCTTCAGGATGCCGGCGGTGTCAGTCGCCTGATCCAACGCCGCGCCAACCGCCGCCCGGATTTCGAGCAGGCGGCGGTGGTTCTCCCTGGCCCACGGCCCGATTTCCGGGACGGCCGGGCCATGTCCGGGGACGAAGGCCGTGTAACTGCCATCCAACTCGGGCAGCGCGTCGAGGGTGCTGAGCGCATCGGTGACATTGTGGTAGAAGGGAATGACATGCTTGGCCGCCACTGCGGGCGAAAAGACCGCATCGGCCACGAAGCAAACATCCCCGCCGGCCACGATCATCTGGTTCGGCGCATGGCCCCGCGCTGGGATCGCCGTCACCGGCACGCCGCCGATGTCCGTCTCGCCCACCTCCAGCAGGCGATCCACCGGGCACGCTTCAGCCAGAAGGAATTTGCCCAGCAGCTCGGTGATCGGCGCGGCGCCGCCGTAGAGATAGATCGGCTCCAGCAACGGGTTCGCGACCACCGCGGCTTCGAGCGCCGGCGCATAGACCGGCACGCCCGTCCGCGCCCGCACCGTCGCCGCGCCGCCGAAGTGGTCGGCGTGCGCGTGGGTGATCACCACACCGGTCAGGGTGATCTTCAGGCGCTCGACGTGGCGCAGGATTTGCCGGGCGGTATCTTTGTCCAGACCGGTATCCACCAGGACGCCGCGGCCATCCTGCACGATCAGCCCCGCATTGGAGCCGCCGCGTAGATGGTAGGCCGAGGGGGTGAGCGGGATCAGATCCATGAGCATGAATGGTGAATGCAGAATGATGAATGATGAATGGCGAGCCTCGTTCGTTCATCATTCATCATTCCGCATTCTGCGTTCGGTCAGTGTCCGCCCAGGTAGGCGCTTTGGACGCGGGGGTTATCCAAAAGTTCCTGGCCGGTGCCAGATAACACGATGTTGCCCGTCTCGAGGACGTAACCGCGGTGGGCGATGGAGAGGGCCATCAGCGCGTTCTGTTCCACCAGGAGCACCGCGACGCCCAGCGCATTGATCTCCTGGATGATCCGAAAGATCTCTTCGACCAGGATCGGCGCGAGGCCCATGGATGGCTCATCGAGCAGCAGCACCTTCGGCTGCGCCATCAGCCCGCGGCCGATCGCCAGCATCTGCTGCTCGCCGCCAGAGAGGGTACCGCCGAGCTGGCCCAGGCGTTCCTTCAGCCGCGGGAAGCTCTTGAACACGCGGTCCATCGTCTCGCGGATTTCGGTCGGGTCGCTGCGCGTGAACGCGCCCATCTCCAAGTTTTCCTGAACGGTCAGCGGCGCGAAGATCTTGCGGCCTTCCGGCACCTGCACGATCCCCTGTTTGACGATGTCCTGGGCTTGCATCGCCGTAAGTTCCTGGCCGCGCAGCTTGACGCTGCCGACGCGCGGCCGCAGCAGCCCCGAAATCGTCTTGAGGGTTGTTGATTTGCCCGCGCCGTTGGCGCCGATCAACGAAACGATCTCGCCCTCGGCCAGGTTGAAGCTGACGCCCTGCAGCGCATGGATTGCGCCGTAGTAGACGTTGAGGTCTTTGACTTCAAGTAACATGCCGTATCTCCCACTGACGGTCATTGCGAGGCCCCGAGCTTGATCAGAGTTTCACGCCGGCCTTCGCGACGGCGCCGCGGCCCAAGTACGCTTCGATGACCTTGACATTGTTCTGGATTTCTTTCGGCGTGCCGCGCGCGATCACTTCGCCGAAGTCCATGACCGTCAGATTTTGGCAGATGTTCATGACCAGCCGCATTTGATGCTCGATCAACAGGATGGTCAGGTTGAATCGCTCGTGGATGAAGTGGATATACTCCATCAACCGGCTGATCTCGTTCGGGTTCATGCCCGCGGCCGGCTCATCCAGCAACAACAGCTTGGGATCAGCGGCCAGCGCACGGGCGATCTCCACGCGACGCTGCTCGCCGTAGGGCAGGTTCTTCGCCTGTTGGTCTTGGAGGCGCTCCAGGCCGAAAATCGCCAGGAACTCGCGGGCGCGATCCACCATCTCCTGCTCTTTCCGGTGGAAACGCGCGTTGCGCAACAGCCCGTCGAACAGATTGTAGCCGGCATGGGGATGATAGGCGATCAAGACATTATCGAGCACCGTCAGATTCGGGCAAAGCCGGATGTTCTGGAACGTGCGGCCGATCCCCATCTGGGTGATCTCGAACGGCTCCATCCCCACTAACGGCTCGCCGTAGAGATCCACCTCGCCGCTGGTCGGCACGTATAGCCCGGAAATCATGTTGAAGACGGTTGTCTTGCCCGCGCCGTTCGGCCCGATCAGCCCATCCAGGGCGCCAGGCTGGACGGTCAGGCTGAAATCGCCCACGGCGCGCAGGCCGCCGAAGAGCTTGGTCAGCCCGGCAATCTGCAACGCGGGCACTGCGGTGTTGGGTTGGGTTGGTGCGCCGGTCGTCTGCATCATCATTCCTCCCGCTAGTTGCCCACTGCCGGTGATCCCGCGCCCGGAGGCGCCGGCGTTGCATCGGCTCGACGCTCGACGACGGAGCGTTTCAAGAAGCCCCACTCGATATTCCCCAGCAAACCCTGCGGCCGCAAGAGCATCAACAGCAGCAGCGTGATAGGATAGAGTACATAGCGCCAGGTGGGCGCTTCGGTGCCCAATTGCCCCAGCAGCACACGCAGCAACCCCTCCAGGAAGAAGAGCCAGCCAAAGGAAGCGGCGATCGTGCCGGTCATGCTGCCCAGGCCGCCGAACACGATGATGATCAGCGGGTTGAAGCCGATGATGAAATCGAACGTGCCGGGACTCAAGAAGCCCATATAATGCGCGTAGATGCCGCCGCCCAGCCCGGCAAACAGGCTGCCGACGATGAAGGACAGCAGCTTGTAGTGCGCCACGTCCACGCCCATCGCTTTGCCGGCGGTCTCATCTTCGCGCACCGCCATGATCGCGCGGCCGGTGCTCGAATAGATCAGGTTGCGCATGATAATGATGGCAAACACCAGAAAGATGAAGGCCCACGCCCAGGTCGTCCACTTCGGGATGCCGATCATCCCGCGGCCGCCCTTCATCTCTGGAAAGGGCAGCAGCGTATCGGTGTTGACCATGAGCGTCTGCACGACGATGCTGAAACCGAGGGTCGCGATGCCGAAATAGTCGCTGCCCAGGGTCAGCACCGGGAGGCCAAACAGGAAGCTAACCTCGGCCGCAAACGCGCCGCCGATCACCACCGCCAGGAAGAAGACCACTTGCTGGAACAAGGCGCTCTGCAGAAAGCCCGGCGCATCGGCTGTGCCGAAGCCGACCGCCAGGCCGCGCGCCAGCGCGTTGCCCACAAACACGGCAACCGCCCCCACAGCCACGGTGCCAATCAGGTAGAGGGTGAACTGGGAGAGCACCGGCATGCCCTTGTACCGCTTGATCAGCCGGCCCACCGCCAGGATGAGCGCAGCTTCCAGCAGCACCAACAGTCCGGCGACGAACAGCCCACTCGCGTCGCGGTCTACCCAGCGATAGGTGATGTCGGCCGCGGTGTAGGCGCCGATGCCGTAGAAGCCCCACTGGCCCAGGCTGAACTGGCCGTTGAAGCCGTAGATCAGGTTCAGGCCCAACGCCACCATCGTCATCGTGCATGCCTGGAAGAGCAGCCCCCGGTCGAAGTCGTTCATGATCTGAAGGCCGCCCACGTCCGAGAGCGCCAATTCGATGATGCCGAACGACACCGCGATGCCCACGAGCTTCGCCCACAACGGCTTGCGTCCTAGGCTCCAGAGCACCAGATAAACCCAGGCCAGCACGACGATGATCTTGACGACGGAAAGGCCGAGGAATTGCGCATTGAGCGTCATGGTGTACCTCCTACGCCTTTTCCTGTTCGGGCTCGCCGAAAATACCTCTCGGGCGAACCAGGAGCACCAGGATCAGGATGGTGAACGCCACGGCATCGCGCATGGGGGTCGAGATGTAGCCCATGGTCAACGCTTCAGCCTGGCCCATGATGAGGGCGCCGACGAACGCGCCGGGGATGCTGCCGATGCCGCCCAATACCGCGGCCACAAACGCCTTCAAACCCGGCAAGACACCCATCAACGTCGAGATGGACGGATACGCGATGGCGTAGAGCACGCCGCCGAGGCCCGCAAACGCCGCGCCCAAGGCGAAGGTGAAGGAGATGACCCCATCCACATTGATGCCCATCAGCCGGGAGGTCGGCTTGTCCACCGACGAGGCACGCATCGCCTTGCCCATTTTGGTCCGCCGCACCAGGTATTGCAAGCCGATCTGCATCAAGATCGAGGCCACCATGATAATAATGAAGATGTTCGAGAAGGTAACGCTGCCCGATGGCGGCGCCTGGCCCGGCTGTACCAGATGAATGCCGTTATAGACGTAATAGGTGACAACCTCGAAGGGCCGCTGATACGGGATAAAACGCGGCGAGAAGACGAAGCTCAAAGCGCCGTAGTATTCGAGGAAGAAGGAAACGCCGATCGCTGTGATCAGGGCGGCGATGCGTGGCGCTTCACGCAGCGGCTTATAGGCTACCCGTTCGATGGTGATCGCCAGGACCGCGCACACGACCATCGAAAGCAGCATGACGGTCACCGCGCCGATGACGATCCCCAGGAACGCCGGAAGCCCTGGGAACACGAGCTGCGGCCAGGCGTGCAGTTGGAACCGCGCCACGGCGAAATAGCTGACAAACGCGCCCACCATGAAAACATCGCCATGCGCGAAGTTGATCAGGCGCACGATGCCGTAGACCATCGTGTAACCCAACGCGATCAAGGCGTAGACAAAACCAAGTTGAAGACCGCTGAGCACAAACTGGATGAAAAGGGGCGGGTCTTTGAAGAAGTTCGTAATCAGGATATACGACACGACTGCCGCCAACACCAGCAGAAAGCCCTTGCCGATCCAGGCGAGTCGCGCTCCGGGCCTGCGCGCGGCAAAAGACACCCTAGGGATCGAGTTAGTTTGTTGCATCCGCGCATTCCCTCCATGTGTGAGGAGACGGGTAGATAAGGAAGAAAGAAGCAAGTAGACAAGGGAAGTTTTAGGCTTCCCTGTCTACTTGTTCGCCAGTGATAAGCCGCAAGGCTTTACGGGTTTACTACGGAGTTGAACTTCACTTTACCGTCTTTCACCGCTAGGATGGTAAGCGGCTTAACGGGATCGTGATTGGCGTCAAAGGTGATCTTGCCAGAGATACCGCCGAAGGAGATCTTAGACAGCGTCTCAGCGATCTTAGTTGTGTCATCCGTGCCGGCCTGGCTAATAGCCTGGAGCAACAGATTCGTCGCGTCATAGGCCAGAGTCGCCAAAGCATCCGGTGTGTTACCTTTGTACTTTGCTTGGAAGCTCTTCACAAAGCTCTGAACTTCAGGGCGCGGATCTTCGGGCGAGTAGTGGTTGGTGAAGAAGCCGCCATCAGCTGCTTTGAGGTCTAAGTCGGAAGAATCCCAACCATCGCCGCCGAGGAACGGGGCGATGATACCCTTCTCCTTGGCCTGTTTCATGGCCAGGTTGACGATGTTATAGTAGTCGGGCAGGTAGATCACGTCCGGCTTGGCCGCCGCGGCCTTGGTGAGGATCGGGCCGAAGTCGGTGTCCTTGGCCGTGTAGCTTTCCTTGCCGACGACCTTGCCGCC
>CAZYHE010000058.1:0-1444 GCA_964647225.1 uncultured Anaerolineales bacterium | reverse complement strand
CAGCGCGCCGTCACGGGTCATGACGCCGAAGGTGGGCACCGCGCCCGAGAGCGGGGCCAGGATGGCGACTTTGACCTCGCCGCCGGCCGGCGCAGCGGCGGCTGGCGCCTTGGTCGGTTCCGCGGCCGCGGGGGCCTTGGTCGGTTCGGCCTTGGCGGCCGGGGCAGCGGGTGCCGGGGCCGGCGCCGCCGGGGCGCAAGCCGAGAGCACGAACGCGAAGACCAACATCAGAGACAACAACTTGAACACACGCATGGGAAATCTCCTCCGGGAAAGTTTGGATGATGAACCTTCTGCAGGCATCTGTCTGCAACATACTGAACACGCGCCCAGATGCCTATGACGCGGCGCGTCCTCAGTTGCCTTAGCCAGACCACCTCCTTTTCGTGACAACGAATTGAAAACCAGATCGGGGCCAGGTGTCCAACGCTGACACACCCACGCGAACGGCGTTGTTTGTAAATCTGGTTCGAGATGCCGAGAATTGGTTGTAACGCTTAGGATATTCGGCGCTTGTGTGAAGCGATTATAAACGGGCCTCAAGCAATTGTCAAGCAGCTTGACACAGAGACAACCCCCCTCTATAATCGGATCAACGGGCGCCTGCGCCGCGCAACGCGAGTCTGTTGGGGCGAGCCGTGCGAACCGATACGCAAACCGAGAGGAGCCTTTACTCATGCTACGTCGTTCTTTAACCACCCCCGGTGTACTTGTCGCCGTACTCATCTTGCAGTTCATCCCGCTGGTCTTGTTTCCCGCGGCGTCCTTCTCGCCCCAGACTCAAGAGTGGTGGCTGCCGGTGCTGTTGGCGGTGATGATTATCATCGCGGACGTTCAGTTAATCGTGCGCCGCAGCAGCGCGGCGTGGCCCTGGTATCTGATGGCGTTCGCCCAGGGGTTCAACATCATCAGCCGGCTGATGATGCTCTGGCCGCACGCCACGACGGTCGCCAACAAGGTGACCACGATTAATGGCGACTACATCGTGCTGACCGCGCTGTCGCTGGCTTTCTCCGCCTTCATGCTCTGGTACACGGAACTGCCAGAAACCAGAGTGGGCCTGTTGCGAAAAGCGTAAGCCGCTATTCCGCCGGTTTTTCGACCGCCGCCACCGGGATCTTTTCCCCTTCGGCCGGCCGCGGCGCCAGCAGCGGATCGGCCGGCGCGGTGTCTTGCATCACCAATTGGCCCTGGAAGTGCGCGCCTTCATCCAGAAGGAAGGTGCGCACATTGATCGTGCCCCACAGTCTGCCCCCCGCCAAAAGCTCCACCCGATCGGCGGTGATGACGCCATTGTACGCCCCGGCAATCGAGACCGTCCTGGCCTTGATATCCACCTGCACACGCGCGCCTTCGGTGATCAGCACGTTGGCCGGGGTCTCGATCAGGCCGCCTCCCACCGTGCCATCCAGGCGGATGCTGCCATCGCAGCGGAGTTGCCCGC
>CAZYHE010000057.1:10683-13497 GCA_964647225.1 uncultured Anaerolineales bacterium | reverse complement strand
CAGGAATGACCTGTGGTATAATCTACGCATCGTTGAGTTGATTCATGCGTGGCGGGCCATACCAGACGAGAGTCAAGAAGTCACTATGACGATGTTGTTTTCTGATACTACGCCGGAAGCCGAGAATGTTCTGATAGAATTGTTGCGCCGTGCGTCTGTCGCGCGCAAATGCGAGATGCTGGGACAGATGAACGCGGCCGCTCGCCAATTGGCGCTTCAGGGACTGCGCGCGCGGCACCCAGCGGCCACCGAGGCGCAGTTACAGCGTTACCTTGCGGATCTCTTGCTTGGCCCAGAACTGGCTGCCCGCGCCTATGGTCCGCGACCAGCGGAGGCGATTCATGCTCCCTGAGCCAATCGCCGTGACGATGCTGGTGATTGACGCGCTGGAGCAGGTGGGCGCGGCCTACGTCATCGGCGGCTCGCTCGCCAGCACGATCCACGGCGTGGTGCGCACCACGTTGGATACCGACATCGTCGCCGATCTGAGCCTGCGGCAAGCGAAGCCGTTTGCCGATCTCCTGGCAGGGGTGTTCTACCTCGATATTGACACCCTCCGCCATGCGATCCAGCAACATAGCAGCTTCAATGTGATCCACTTGGCGACCATGTTCAAGGTGGACATTTTCATTCCGAAGAACAGACCCTTTGACCGGCAGCAGTTGGCCCGGCGTCAGCCCTGGACAGCAGACCCCGATTCGGGCCGCGTGTTCTATGTGGCCAGCCCAGAAGACACCATCCTGGCCAAGCTGGCGTGGTACCGGCTGGGGGGTGAAATATCGGATCGGCAGTGGCGCGACATCCTGGGGGTGTTGGTCGTCCAGGGCGAGCGACTAGATCTTTCCTACATGCGGCAGTGGGCCATGAGCCTCGGCGTGAGTGATCTGTTCGAGCGGGCGTTGGGCGCAATTGTTGGGTAGGGGCGTTTTCATTTTTTCATTGTAATCCATCCATTCAGGGAGGCGCCCAGGGACGTTATGTCACTGCTCATCCGCAATGCCAGTTATGTCGTGCGCGACGCCGGGCGGGTCGAACGCGACGCCGATGTGCTGATCGTGGGAGATCGCATCGCCGCCGTGGGCCAGATGTCCGCCGCCGCCGATGCGCCCGATTTGCGCGTCTTGGACGGTCGCGACAAAGCCGTCATCCCCGGCCTGGTCAACGCCCACACGCACCTCTATCAGAATTTCCTCAAGGGCCTGCGCGACGATGTCGGGCTGGTCGAGTGGTGCAACACCACCCTTTTCCCCCTGGGATATGCCGTCCACCAGAAGCACTGGCTAGGGGGCGATGAAACGTGCGGCTACCAGTGGGCGATGCTGAGCGCGCTGGAGATGCTGGCCGGGGGCGTCACTTGCTGCGTGGACCTGCACCAGAGCATGGATTCGGTCTTCCGCGCGTGGCAAGAGGTCGGGATCCGCGGGGTCGCCGCGCTGCTGGTGGCCGATCGGTGGCTGCCGGGGCCGCTGCGCAAAGACCTGGATGCGACCAAAGCCGAAGCCCGCCGCCTGGCGACCACCTGGCACGGCGCGCATCCCCGGCTCGATGTCGTGCTCGGCCCCTCCACCCCCTTCCTGTGTTCCCGCGAACTGCTGCTGTGGGTGCGCGATCAGGCGGCCGAGCTGGGCATCGGCGTGCAAATCCACCTGGCCGAGACGCGCTACGAAGTGGCGCAGGTGTTGGCCGAAACGGGCTTGACGCCGATCGCTTACGCGCACAGCCTGGGGCTGCTCGGCCCGCGCACCACCGCGGTGCATTGCGTCCATGTGACCGACGCGGAGATTGATCTGCTGGCCGAGACCGGCACGACGGTCGTCCATTGCCCGAAGAGCAACCTCAAGCTCGGCAGCGGGGTCGCGCCGATCCCGAAGATGCTGCGCCGCGGCGTGACCGTGGCGCTGGCCGCGGACGGCGCGGCCTCCAACGACACGCTCGATATGTTCGAGGAGATGCGCTTCGCCGCGCTCCTGCACAAAGGCGTCAACGAAGATCCCACCGTCATCACCGCGCGGCAGGCGTTCGAGATGGCGACCGCCGGAGGCGCACGCGCGGCCGGGCTGGA
Source organism: uncultured Anaerolineales bacterium (assembly GCA_964647225.1). Lineage (GTDB taxonomy): Bacteria > Chloroflexota > Anaerolineae > CG2-30-64-16 > CG2-30-64-16 > CAZYHE01. The sequence goes on along the minus strand of CAZYHE010000057.1, from coordinate 11,435 downwards.
CGGCGGCGCGATTGATCCCGGCCGGCTGGCCGACCTGGCGCTCATCCGGCTCGACCGACCGCACCTCCAACCGTTGCACGATCCGGTCAACGCCGTGGTATACTGTGCTAAAGCCAGTGATGTGGCGACGACGATCGTCGGCGGCGAGATCGTCATGCGGGACGGAATCATCCAGACGGTGGACGAGGCCGCAGTGCGCGCCGCCGCGCAGACATATGGCGCCCAGTTGTATGAGGAAGGGGTCGCGCTATGGAAAGAGGTATCGCCAGGTTGAAAGCCCGCATCCTTTATATGAGCACGCCCGAATTCGGGGTGCCGACCCTGCACAAGCTCGTCGAAGCCGGCTACGAATTCGCGGGGATCGTCTGCCAGCCGGACAAACCGTCGGGCCGTGGGCTGCAAGTGACCGCGCCGGCGGTCAAGCAGGCCGCGCTGGCCCTGGGGCTGCCGATCCGCCAGCCCGCCAGCCTGCGGACGCCGGAGACGCTGGAGTTGCTGGCCGCGACGCAGCCCGACTTGATCGTGGTGGCGGCCTACGGCCAGTTCATCCCCGACCCGATCTGCCAACTCGCGCCGGCCGGCGCGCTCAACCTGCATCCTTCGCTCCTGCCGCGCTGGCGGGGCGCCTCTCCCGTGCAGGCCGCGATCCTGGCCGGCGACGCGGAGACCGGCGTCTCGATCCAATTCGTGGCCCCCGAACTCGATGCCGGCGACATCCTGGCGCAGGTCCGCACACCGATCTCTGCCGAGGA
>CAZYHE010000057.1:0-10583 GCA_964647225.1 uncultured Anaerolineales bacterium | reverse complement strand
CTGGCAGGGCCGCCAACTGACGATCGTGGCCGCCAGCCCATTGCCTGCCGGGCAGATCGCGGCCGCGGCCGGCGAGGTGGTGGCCGTCGAAAAAGGGGCGGCGGTCGGCTGCGGCGAAGGTGCGTTGCTCTTGCGCCAGATGCAGTTGGCCGGCAAGCAGCCACAACCCATCGAGACGTTCTTGCGCGGTGCGCGGGGGTTCGTCTGCGCGCAGTTGTAGCGCAAGATGGCATCTTGCGCTACAGGGTGAGGAAGGACTTTCAATTGAGCACACTCATCAACGATCTGGTCACGATCTGCGGCCCCGAATATGTCAGCGACAAGCTGGTGGATCGCATCTGCCACACGCGCGACTGCGGCCCGAACCCCGGCGGCGTGCCCGCGGTGATCGCCCGGCCGCGCACGACCGCCCAGGTGAGCGAGATCGTGCGCCTGGCGAATCGCGAACGGACGCCGATCTTCGTCTGGGGCCGGTCGTCCACCTTCATCGGCCACGGCATCCGCGAGGGGTGCATCCTGTTGGGCCTCGACCTGATGAACACGGTCGAGAAGATGGACTTCGACAACCAGACCGTCACCGTGCAGACCGGCGCGATCTGGCACGCGGTGGATGTCGAACTGGGCAAACGCGGCTGGGAGCTGCACGTGCCCGGCTCCGGCGGGATGTTCGTCTGCACGATCGGCGGCTCGGTGGCGTACAACTCGGTGCCGCACGGCCTGGCCGAATACGGCATGACCGGCGATGGCGTCGTGGCGCTGGAGGTCGTCTTGCCATCCGGCGAGGTGATCTACACCGGCACGGCCGCCAACCGGGCGTCGGCCGACCTGGGCTTCGAACGGTACGCCAACGGCCCCGACATGGCCGGCCTCTTCATCGGCTCCTGCGGCGTCTTCGGCATCATCACGAAGGTCACCTATCGCATCCGCCAGAAGCCGGAAGCCGAGCGGTTCGCGTTCTACGGCTTCGACTCGGTGGATGCCGCGGTCGACGCGGCGCAGGCGCTCCAACGCCGGCAGGTTCCCACCCACCTGGTGCAAGTGTTCGGCGGACAGCGGCCGGTCGGTGTGGAAGGCGAGGCGTTCCTGCACATCGTCATCCGCGATGGCCGGGCCGCGGCCGACGAGCGGCTGGCCGCGGCGCGCAGCATTTGCAGCGCGTTCAACGGCATCCCGCTGGATGAAAAAGCCACCGAGCGGTATTGGGTGCATCACATGTACTCCTGGCTGCGCAACACCGCGCCGGAGGTTTACTACAGCGACCGGCCCTACACCTGCCCGGAAGCGTCGGCCTTCGTCCCCACGCAGCGGGTCAAAGATGCGATCCGCTACCTGCTGAACTACGAGAAAGAGCACGCGGCGGAGTTCGCGCAGCACGGCATTCGCATCAAAGCCTACGACGTGTATTACAGCCGCAACGCCGCGTTCATGTGGATTGACACCCTCTTCCCGGAACTGGACCCCGTCGCGTGGCAATACGGCCTGAAGATGCGCGCCGACTACTCCGAATATCTGTGGAGCAACTACGGCTCACCGGGCGGCATCCTGACCCCGCTCGCACCGCACATCATGCCCAAGTTGGGCGCAGGATATGATCTGATGAAAGCGATTAAGCGGACGCTCGACCCCAATTCGATCCTGAACCCGGGCACGCTTGGCATGGGGTTGGAGGCCGGCCAATGAGTGACGAGCCACGCGCCATCGATGCGGTCAAACCCATCATCTATCAATGCAACCGTTGCGCGCACTGCTTCGACCTGAGCTGGCTGGGGCAGGATTCCCGCGAGAAATGCCCGGCCTATCGCTGGGGCAAGTTCGAGTCGTATACCGGCCGCGGCCGCTTCTTCCTGGCCCGCGGCCTGGTGGACGGCCAGATCGAGTACGATGCCGAGATTGCGGCGCGCGTCTTTGCCTGCACCGAGTGTCGCGGCTGCGCCGAACACTGCTTCAAATACCTTTCGACCACCGATATCTACGCGGCAATGAAGGAGGATCTGGCGCGGCTGGGCCTCCTGCCGCCGAACATGGCCGCCGGGCTGGCCGATGAGGGCGGCCTGGGCGAATATCACAACGTCTACGAAGCGCCGCACGACGAGCGGCTGGCCTGGCTGCCCGACACGACGCGCGTGGATCAGCAGGCCGAGGTCATCTTCTTCGTCGGCTGCACCTCGGCCTATGCCCGGCAGAACATGGCGCTCGACACCTACAACCTGCTCGAAAAGGCCGGGATCAGCTTCACCGTGCTGAGCGACGAGTGGTGCTGCGGCCATCCCTACCTGGCGGGCGGGATGCCTGAGAAAGCAACCGAGTACATCGAGCACACGTTGGCGCTGGTGAAACAGGTCGGCGCGCGGCAGATGGTCTTCAACTGCCCCGGCTGCCAGCGCGCGTTCCGGGATGACTACACCAAGCTGACGGGACGCGCCACGCCCGTCGAGGCGTTCTCGGCTGTGGAGCTGCTGGCCGACCGGCTGGAACGCGGCGAGCTGCGCATGGAACGCTACCGGCCCAAGACGACCGTCACCTACCACGACCCGTGCGTCCTGGGCCGCTGGATGGGGATCTACGAGGCCCCGCGCCAGTTGCTCAAAGCGATCCCCGGCATCAACCTGGTGGAGATGCCGCGCAACCGCCGCGACGGTTACTGCTGCGGCGCGGGCGGCATGATCCGCTGGGATTTCCCCGACATGGCGAACCTGGCCGGCGCCGACCGCATCGAAGAGGCCGTTGCCACCGGTGCAGAGCTGCTCGTCTCGGCCTGCCCGGCCTGCGTGATGCAGCTTCAGCAATCGCGACAAAAGGCGAAGGCGCGGCTCAAGGTGCTGGATATCACGGAGCTGCTGGCGCAACAGGTGCGGCCGCTCAGGACATGAAACGTACACCTTTTTACCACCAATTCCTCGCCGCGGGCGCGACCATGGTGCCCGCCCAGGGCTGGCTGATGCCCGACGAGGTGGCCGGCAACCGAGCCGAACACCTGGCGGTGCGGAGCGCCGCCGGGCTGTTCGACTGGTCATCCACCGGCGAGATCGAAATCGCCGGGCCGGACGCGCTGGCGCTCGTCCAGAAGGTGATCGTCAATGACGCGGCATCGCTGCCGGTCGGCCGGGTGCTCTATTCGACGATGTGCCGGCCCGACGGCACGATCTTCTCCGACATCACCGTCTACCGGCTGGGGGCGCAGCGCTTCTGGCTGATGACCGCCTGGGGTAGCAACGCGGCCGGCGCAAGGCCGGAGTTCGATTGGCTGAACGAGCACGCCGCGGGGATGCAGGTCTGCGTCACCGACGTGTCGCCGGCTGTGGCGCTGCTGGCGGTGCAAGGGCCGGCCGCGGGAACCATCGTCGGCCAGCTCACCCCGGCCGATTTGACCAGGCTGCGCACGATGGATTTCATCGAGGCACCCCTGGTGAGCGCGCCGCGGACGATCCTCTCGCGCACCGGCTACACCGGCGAGCTGGGCTACGAGCTGTGCTTCCCGCCGGAGTACGCCGCGGACGTCTGGGACGCGCTGCTGGCCGCGGGCCGGCCGCACGGCCTGCAGCCCGCGGGGCTGAAAACGGCCTTCAGCCTGCGCATGGAGAAGGGCTACATCATGCGCTTCGACTTTATGGATGGCGTGACGCCGTTCGAGGCCGGGCTGGGCTGGACGGTCAAGCTCGACAAAGGCGACTTCATCGGCCGCGAGGCGCTGGCGCAGCAGAAGGCCGCGGGCGTCCGGCGCAAGCTGGTCTCGGTGGCAATGGGCGACGAGACGCTGCCGCCGAACGGCGCGCCGGTCTGGCACGCGGGTGAAGCCATCGGCAAGGTCACGAGCAGCGCCTACGGCCACACGGTGGGCGCGCCGCTGGCGTTGGCGTTGTTGCCGGCCGGGCTGGCGCAGCCGGGGCTGCCCGTGGAAGTGGAGGTCGGGGGCGTGCGTCATCCGGCCCAGATCGTCCGCCGGCCGTATTACGACCCGGAAGGTCGGCGGTTGAAATTGTAGGGGCAGGCTTGCGCCAACCACGGAAAACCTGCCCCTACCGATGGGAATAAATCAATGCTCAAAATCAACGGTTACGATTTCCCGGAAGACCTCTACTACGACGACCATCACCAATACGCGCGCGCGGAAGGTGACATCATCACGATCGGCCTGAGCCACTACGCCCAGGCCGCGGCCAAAGAGATCGCGTTCGTCGGGCTTCCGCGGCCGGGCCGCAAAGTCGAGCAGGGCAAGCCCATCGGCTCGGTCGAGTCGGGCAAGTGGGTGGGCCGGCTCTACGCGCCGGTCAGCGGCGAGGTCGTTGCGGCCAACCAGGCGCTCGACGACGACCCCACGCTCATCAACCAGGACCCCTACGGGGCGGGCTGGATCGTCAAGCTCCGCGCCGCCGATTCGAGCCAACTGGCGGGCCTGCGCCGCTGTACCGATGCAGGGTTCCAGGCCTGGTTCGCGGCCGAGATCGAGAAGAACAAGAAGTGAGCCGCAACAAGGTGCAAATTGCAAATCACAGGCCCCCTGAGCGCAGAACTGGTTCGGTCATGTGACAAGCGTAAGCCCGCAGGCGCCCATGCCCCCTGAACTCGTCCATCCCCCCCTGGCCGAATTGCTCGGCGATCGCTACACTGAGAGCGCGTTCGAGCGATCGTTCTACCGTCGCGACCTGGCGGTGGTGCCCCCGCGGCTGGCCGCCCTGGTGGGGCAGACCACGCCGGAGGCGGTGGCGCGCCCGCGGACGGCTGAGGAGGTGTCGGCCATCCTCCGCTATGCGGCTGAGCGCAAGTTGGCCGTGACCCCGCGTGCCGCGGCGACCACTGCCTACTGGAACACCGTCCCCCTGTCCGGCGGTCTGACGCTCGACCTGACGGGCCTGGCCGGGCTGGTCGAGATCCACGAAGACAAACTGACGGCCACAGTGCTGCCCGGCACGCGCTGGGGCGATCTCGACCGGGCGCTGCAACGCCGCGGCTTCACGGTGCTCTCCTATCCCACCAGCGCGCCCGCGGCAACCGTGGGCGGCTGGCTCTGCATGGAAGGGCACGGGATCGGCAGCCTGAAACACGGTGGCCTGAGAAGCCAAATGTGTGAGTTGGAGGTCGTGCTGGCCGATGGACGGATCGTACACGTGCCGGGCGCTGGCGAAGCGCCCGGCACGCCAGGGGCCGCGAGCTTCGCCGGCTCCGAAGGCACGCTGGGCATCATCACGCGCGCCGAACTGGTGATCCGCCGCACGCCGGCCGCCATCGGCCATCACCTCCTGGCGTTCCCCGACATGGCCGCGCTGACGGGCGCCGCTGTGAAGCTGGCCGCGAGCAGCCCGACGCCGTTCTACGCCCACTTCGCAGCCGACTCGTATGGCCGGTTCCTGCGCCGGGCCGGCTTTGCGCCCGCCGCCGATGGCGCGCTGCTGGCCGTCACCTACGATGGCGAACCGGACGAGGTGGCGCGGGGGGGCCGCAATATCGGGCAAGAAGCCGCGCGCGGGGGCGGCGCAGCCCTGCCGGAGGCGGTGGCCGTCCGCGAGTGGGGCGAACGCTTCCTCGCGCTGCGGCTCAAACGCGCGGGGCCAAGTGTGCTCGGCGCCGAGGCGTGGCTGCCCGTGGCGCGGCTGGCGGAATATGCGGCGGATGTGGCGAAGCTTTCTGCCCGCCACGGGCTGCCCATCGCCACTTATGGAACCATCGTCACGCCGGGCCAGGCCACAGTCATGTCGCTTTACGGCTGCGACGAAGCGCGCGCCCTGCCCTATCTCCTGGCGCTGAGCCTGACCAAGAAGCTGTACGACATCGCCTTCCGGCACGGCGGCCGGCCCTACGGGATCGGCGTCTGGAACACACCCTACCTCGCGCACGCCCTCTCGGCCGATGATCTGGCGACGCGCCGCGCGGAGAAGCGAACGTGGGACCCCCTGAACATCCTCAATCCGGGCAAAGTCTATGCGCCGCCGCGACTCCTGTGGCCCCCGACCTTCAAGCTGGGGATGGAGGCGCTGGCCGGAGTGCGCCGGATGGGCAGAGGATGGCTGTGATGGAGCCTGCCGCGCCGTTCACCGGCCTCGATCAGGAAGCCCGGATTTGCGCGCACTGTGGCTACTGCCAGGCGGTTTGCCCCACCTACGCGGCGGTCGGTTGGGAATCGGCCGGGCCGCGCGGGCGGATGACGATCGCAGCCGAGGCGCTGCGCGACGCCGATGGATTAGACCGTCTGCCGGATGAAGCGGCGCAGCGGATCTACGAGTGTACCCTGTGCGGCCACTGCCGGGAGGCGTGCGCGACGCGCATTGACACGATGGCGGCCTGGCTGGAGGCCCGGCGGCGATTGGCCGACCGGGGCGCGCTGGATCGCCTGCCGCTCGGCACGCTGCGGGACAATCTGCGGGAGGCGCACAATGTGACCGGCGACCCCGCCGAAAATCGCCTGATGTGGCAGGCCGACCTGGAGCCGGCCGATCCGGGGCTGAACGGCCGGCCGGGCGCGGCGGTCGTCTACTTCGTCGGCTGCGTGACCGGTCTGTATGGGCAGGGCCACCCCATCGCCCAGGCCGCGGCCGAACTATTCGACCGGGCAGGGGTGGATTTCACGACCCTGGGCAGCGCGGAGTGGTGTTGCGGCTTCCCCTACCTGGGCCTGGGGCTGCCCGACGAGGCGGCGGCCGTCGCCCGCCACAACCTGGCGGCCGTCCAGGCGCTCGGCGCGCAGACGATCGTGACCACCTGCCCGTCGTGCTTCCACATGTGGCGCGATGTCTACCCCGGCCTGCTGGCCGCGCCGACCGGTGTCGAGGTGCTGCACGCCAGCGAGCTGCTGGCTCGGCTGCTGGCGGAGGGCCGGCTCGCGCCCGGCCCGGTCGAAGCCCGCGTCACCTATCACGACCCGTGCGACCTGGGGCGCAACAGCGGCGTCTACGACGCGCCGCGGGCCGTGCTGCGGGCGCTCCCCGGCCTGGAGCTGGTGGAGATGGCCGACAATCGCGAGAACGCGCTGTGCTGCGGCGGCGGCGGCAATCTGGAGGCGGTCAACCCCGCGCTGGTTGCGGAGATCGCCGCGCGGCGCATCGCCCAGGCCGTCGAGACCGGCGCGACGATGCTGGTGACGCCATGCCAGCAGTGCAAGCGCACCCTTACGACCGCCGCGCGCAAGGCCCGCGCCCGGCTGAAGGTGCTCGACCTGAACGAAATCGTCCGGGCGGCGCTGGACGCATAGACCGGCTGAACCAGCCCCGGTACAAAGCCTGTCCTAGTTAAGCGTGACTTGACAAGTCCTGCGATTGCCGGTATGATTCCCGCATCCTCATTGTAGAAGAAATTCTTCACAGATCATCCGTGGCGCGGAGGGAGGTGGCATGGTTGGCGAGCGCATCCGGCAGCGACGCAAGGAGTTGGGTTACAGCTTGCGCGCGCTCGGCACGCGCACGAACTTGACGGCCAGCTTCCTCAGCCAGGTCGAAAACGATCAGTCGTCGCCTTCCCTGGCCTCGCTCCAACGCATCGCCACGGCGCTCGAAGTGCCGATGTTCACGTTCCTGAACGGGATCAACCAGGCCAGCTCGATCATCCGCATGGGCGAACGCCCGCGCCTGAGCTTCTCCGATGCAGGGATTGCCTACGAGTTGCTGACCCACAACCTGGGGGGCCAGATGATGGCGGTGGTCATTCGGCTGCAACCCGGCAGCCAGCGGATCGCAGAGCGGCTATCGCAACCCACCGAAGAATTCATGCATGTCCTTCGCGGTCGGCTCGCCATTACGATCGAAGATCAGACCCACAAACTGGATGCGGGCGACACGATCTGCTACGCCGGCCAATCGTTGCGGCAGTTCGCCGCATTGGGCAGCGAAGAGGCGCAGGTTGTCTGCTGCATCGCGCCGCCCGTGTTGTAGGACTCGAAGGGAGGTGAGGCACGGCTCACGATCCAGGCAGTGCTCCGGTCAATCAATGTTCGCTGTTTTGTTCCCGCAGGCAGACTCACAAAGGAGAGAATCCCAATGAAAGCTCGTCTCACACTGATCGCCTTGTTGGCGGTCATCGTCATGGCCCTCGGCGCGTGCGCCGCGCCGACGCCGCAGGTGATCGTTCAGACCGTCCAGGTCGAGAAGATCGTCAAGGAAGAGGTCAAGGTTATTCAGACCCAGGTAGTCACGCAGGAAAAGGTCGTCGAGAAGCAGGTCACGGTCGCGCCCGCGGCCACCCCGGTGCCGGCCAAGAAGATCGTCTCCTGGTTCCAGTACGACCAAGGCAACGTGGATCCCAAGAGCGATGAGCGCGCAGGCAACGAGTACTTGCGCAAGACCATCCCCATCTTCAACAAAGAGTACGAGGGCAAGTTGGTGTGGGAGAACCAGTTCACCCCCTGGGATCGTCTCGGCGCCAAACTCGTTGCGGCCGTGCAGGCCAAGGCCGAAGTGCCTGATCTGGTTGAGGCTGGCGGGTCGGAAGTCAACAACTTCTACAAAAACGGCGCCGTACAGGATCTGACGGCATGGGCCAAGACGCAGAAGTGGTACGCCGAAATGGACCCCAGCGCGCTGCAGATCTGCACCACCCCCGATGGCAAGCTCGTCTGTGTCCCGACGGCGAACCGACCCTCACAGGTCTTCGTCTGGAAGGATCGCTGGCCCAACGGCTTCCCTAAGACCACGGGTGAAATGCTTAAGGAAGGCGAACGGCTCAAGAAGGAAGGCAAGTTCGCGCTGACCTTCTTCGGCTCCACGGCTTTCAACGGCGACGGGGCCAACCGTGCCATCTTCCAGGCGATCACCACCTTCGGCGGCGGCTACGATGATGGCGCCGGCAAGTTGAAGTTAAACACGCCGGAGAATGGGGCCGCGGTCGCGTGGCTGCGCGAGATGGTGCAAAAGGGCTACGTGCCGGAGATCGCGTTCGCGGGCGGCTTCCAGGAGGAAGAGGCGTTCAAGGACAACTCGGCCGGCGCGATCCCCACCGGGCTTTTCGGCTACCGTTATATGAACCCCCTGACCGCGCCCAACGGCAAGAAGTACGAGAAGAAGAACGAGAATGACATGCTGGACGCGATTGCAGCCGGCGATGTCATCCTGCAGCCCTTCCCGGCCGGCCCCGGCAAGCAGTCCGGCTGCGGCACTGGTGTTGCGGCCCTCTTCATCCCGACCGGCGCCAAGAATATTGACGGCGCCAAAGAGTTCATCAACTGGACGCTCTCCGCAGCGCACAACCCGGCGTATGTAATAGGCCCGGGCGGCGGCCTCCCGGTGCTGAAGTCCATCGCAGCCCTGCCGGAGTTCCAGACGCCGTTCTACAAGCAGGCGGTTGCGGTCCAGGCCGCCAGCAACTGCAAGGTTGCCTGGCCCACGGTCGTCAACGTAACCGGCGCTAAGACGGCGGCCATGAACGCGATCTATAAGCTGATCAAAACCGATCCAACAGCCGATATCTCCGCCGAGTTGAAGAAGGCCGAGGAAGAATTCAACAAGACGGTCAAGTAGCGCCTGTCTGGCCCGGAAGATTCGCAAGCGTCCTTCGACTCCGCAGCGCATTGGGTCGCGCTGCGGAGTCGAAGGACGCGGCCTTGCCTGGAAGACCGCTCCGCAGCCTTCGACTCCGGGCTGCGGCCCTCTGCTCAGGCTGTTTTGCTCTTTTATCACGGCCCGCGACGGCAATCTGGCGCGGGCATCCGCATGAAACAAAGTCGTTTCTCCTCTCATGTTTTGTCGCCCCAGCGTTGCGCCCTGCGCCACCGCTGTTCTTCCGGAAATGGAGAGAGATGCCTTTATGAGCCAACCCGTTTCAGCTAGTGCGGCAGACAGGATCAGCGCAAAGAAGACCAGGCGGCGGCGAATTGATCTGCTGCCGTTCTTCTTGATTTTGCCGACGATCCTCGTATTGCTTGCGGTCCAGGTCTATCCAATCTTCTATACCCTCATCCTGAGCATGCAGGAGCGCCAGCCGGCCGGCTGGGAGTTCGTAGGCTTCAAGAACTTCGAGATCCTGCTCGGCTCGTCGGCGCTGATGGAAAGCGCCGGCCACACGCTCATTTTCCTGGTCGGCTATGCGAGCCTCACGCTGACCCTGGCTTTTTTCATCGCCTTGCTGCTCAATCGCAAATCGAGATTATCGGGCGTCTACATCACCCTGCTCTTCATCCCGTGGATCCTGGCCGACATCATCGCCGGAGCGGTGTTCCGGCTGTTGGTCCTGCCCGACTATGGTCTCTTTTCTGGCATCTTGCAGAACCCGGCGCTTTTCCCGCCCAGGGGGCTGTCGGTCTTGACTGCGGATGCTGTGCGGCCGTGGTTCGGCGATTTCCCCTTCCCGCCGTCTCCGGCCATGATTTACCTGATCCTGGCCGCGGCTTGGCGCGCGCTGCCCTTCATCACGCTGTTGATATTAGCCGCGTTGCAGACGATCTCAAACGAGGTGGTCGAAAGCAGTCGGATTGATGGCGCAAACGCCTTCCAGATCATCCGCCACATCACGATCCCGCTGATTCTGCCGACCATGGTGGTGGCGCTGTTCAACCTCACGCTCGGCGGCATCAACGGCGTGGGCATGGTGTTCAGCCTGACCGGCGGCGGCCCAGGGACCTCGACCAATGTGCTCAGCTATCTGCTTTACTCCATCGGCTGGGT
>CAZYHE010000056.1:3410-13533 GCA_964647225.1 uncultured Anaerolineales bacterium | reverse complement strand
AGACGATCAAGCAGGTGTGCGAGTGGGTGCATGCCTATTCAACACGCATGTAGGAACTTGCCCATGTGCCAGGCACTTCGCACGTGCCTGGCACGTTTGGGTCAGAGGGAAGTGTTTTTTCCTGATAGGGAAGCAGTGCTTTCCTGATAGAGAAGCAACCCTTTCCTATGAGGGAATTTTTGGTCTGCTGGGAGATCGGGTGGGCATCGGTGATGTTCTATGCCAGGGCCAACTCTAGGCGCCCTTGCATGGAGCTTCTGCTCTCAGGAACCAACTGCTGCCGCAGAACGCGTGCTTGCTTGAGCATATCTACCGTTCCATCAATCGTCTTGGATACTGCGTCTACAACCGTCGAGGCAATTCCTGAGGGCACGTATTCCTCGCCGCAGTTGGGACAGACCATCGCTGGAATGCCAGACATCGTGGCCCGCACGCCCTTGCGCTCGAAGGCAATGCTAATCTCTCGCAATTCAGTTTTGTGACCGCATTCAGAGCAAACAGTGATCAAGCCTTTCATCATCGCCTCTTTCTCCTTCGAGTCAACCCGCGCGCGTTGGCCTGACCCGGCAGGGTTGCCGCAACCCTGCCGGGTCAGGTGTGTCGTCACGCCGTCACCACTGCCAACTCCCCGAACAGCTCCTGATACTCCACCGCGCGCTCGTGGCGGAACTGCTGGGTGTAGAGCTTGTAGTAGTGCCCGCGCTGGTGCAGCAACTCGGCGTGCGTGCCCAGCTCCGAGATGCCGCCGTTCTCGATCACCAGGATGCGGTCGGCCCGCTTGATGGTCGAGAGCCGGTGCGCGATGACGAAGGTGGTGCGGCCTTCCATCAGTTGCTCCATGCCGCGCTGGATCAGCGCCTCGGTGACGGTGTCCACCGAACTGGTCGCTTCATCCATGATGAAGATCTCTGGCCGGGCCAGCACCGCCCGCGCCAGGCTGATGAGCTGCTTCTGCCCGACCGAGAGCCGGTTGCCGCCTTCGCCCACTTCCGCGTCATACCCCTTCTCCAGGGTGATGATGAAGTCGTGCGCGCCGGCCAGCTTCGCCGCCTCCTCGATCTCCTGATCCGTGGCGTCCAGCCGGCCATAGCGCAGGTTCTCCCGGATCGTGCCAGAGAAGAGGTGCGGCGTCTGGAGCACCACGCCCAGCCGGGAATGGATCGCGTGCAGCGACAGCTCCGTATAGTCGCGGCCGCCGATGCGGATCGTGCCGGCCTTCGGCTCGTAGAAGCGGCTGACCAGGTTCACGATCGTGGACTTGCCGCCGCCCGTCGGCCCCACCAGGGCGATCGTCTCCCCAGCCTGGATCTTTGCGCTGAAGTCACTCAGTACCGGCTTGCCCTCTTCGTACCAGAAGTCCACATGATCGAACTCGATATCGCCGCGAATCGTGCCGGGATCCATTGCGCCCGGCTTGTCGGCCACCTCTGGCTGCGCATCCACCAGCGAGAAGCTGCGTTCGGCCGAGGCGATGGCGTGCTGCATGTCGGCATAGACGCGCGCCAGGTCTTGGATCGGCCACATCATGAAAGTGACGTAGGAGACAAAGGCCTGGATCACGCCGACCGTCAGCCCGCCATAACTCGCCTGCAGGCCGCCCGCGACCACGATGCTGCCCACCGCCACCGCAGAAATGATCTGCACGGCGGGCAGGAAGAGCGCCGAGAGCCACGCCGCGCGGAACGAGGCGCGGTACATGTTGCTCGCCAGCACGCTGAACTCGTCCAGGTTCGCCTGCTCGCGGCCCAGCGCCTTCACCACGCGCACGCCGGTGATGTTTTGATTGTACTCGCCGGTGAGCTTGGAGTTCAGCTTGCGGACGTTGCGATACTCCCCCAGGATGCGCGTCTTGAACCACACCGCGACCACCAGCAGGATCGGGATCAGCACCAGCACGACCAGCGCCAGTCGCCAGTTGATCAACGCCATGAAGGTCAGCGAACTGGTCACGCTGATGATCGCCCAGACCACATCCAGCATCCCCCACGTCACAAGCTGCGCGATGCGCTCCGAGTCGGAGGTGACGCGCGACATGATCCAGCCGACCGGCGTCCGGCCGAAGTAGGAGAAGGATAGCTCCTGCAGGTGGTTGAACAGCTTCTTGCGCAGGTCGTACTGGACGCGCTCGCCCAGGATGCCCGCCATGAAGATGAAACCCAGCACCAGCGCAGCCTGCACGATGACCAGCCCGGCGTACATCGCGACCGTCTGATACAACACCGCCGTGTTGCCCGGAATGATCGCATCATCCACCATGCGCTTGCCCAGGAGCGTGAAGATCGAGTCCAGGAAAGCGGTGATCGCGATGGCGATCAGAAAGCCGGTGACCCACTTCCAGTGCGGCTTAAGCAACCCCAGCACCCGGCGCAGCGTCCCGCCGTTGAACTGGGTGTTGAATTCTTCTTCTTCAAATTCGTCGTGGTTTGCCATGGGTACTCCAGGAATCAGGGATCAGGAATCAGGGATCAGGAGTCGGACTCTGGACTCAGCAGGAACTTCCCTGGCTTCAGGATCATGGAACCGAGCATACTGCCGACTTCATGGTTTAGGGCCGTGAATTCGTCATGCTCTCTCGTCGTAATGTAACCGCAATCATGGGCGAAATCTAGAGATGTATCGGTTTCGGAGTTCTCGCCATCGCAGTCGGTCAGTTTGCTGACGAAGTGCGCTGGGTAACGGCGTTTCGCCCAAGCCTCGCGCAGATTCATGGGCACAGAACGCGATGACCGCCTGATCTGACTGGTCAACGCAAAGCGTTCCTCCGGCGGAAAACGTTTCGAGACTTCGTAGATGCGCATCGCCAAGCCATAAGCCTTCTGATAGACAATCAGCTCTTTCACGTTCTGAACCGCCATGTCGCCTCCTTGCACGGGTCAGGCATCAGGGATCAGGCATCAGGGGGCAGGGATCCAGTCTGACTCCTGACTCCTGACTCCTGTCTCCTAATGCCGTCCATTCCCCCCCACCGTCAGCTCCTGCTCCAACTCATTCTCGATGCGCGCCTGCAAGTCGTAGATCTTGCGGTAGAAGCCGTCTTGCGCCACCAGCTCATCGTGCGTGCCGCGCTGGATGATCTTGCCCTTCTCAAGGACGATGATCTGGTTGGCGTTCATCAGGCTTTGGATGCGGTGGGCGATGACGAAGGTCGTCCGGCCCTGCATCAGGCATTCCAGCGCGCCCCGGATTTCCGCCTCGGTCTCGGTGTCCACCGACGAGGTCGAGTCGTCCAGGATCAGGATGCGCGGGTCTTTCAGCAGGGTGCGGGCGATGGCGACCCGCTGCCGCTGCCCGCCGGAGAGGGTCACGCCCTTCTCGCCGACCAGCGTCTTGTAGCCCTCTGGAAAGCCGATAATCACGTCATGGATTGCCGCCGCGCGCGCCGCGGCCTCGACCTCATCGTCTGGCACATCGCGGCCCACGCCGTAGGTGATGTTCTCGCGGATCGTGCGCGAGAAGAGGAATGGCTCCTGCTCCACGAGGCCGATTTGCTTGCGCAGGTATTCGCGCGGATACTCCTTCAGATCCACACCGTCGAGGGTCAGGCTGCCGCCCGTGTACTCATAGAAGCGCGGCAACAGATTCACCAGCGTGGTCTTGCCGGAACCGGTGGCGCCGAGCAGCGCGACCGACTCGCCGGGGCTGACGCACAGGCTGATATCCTGCAGCACCGGGCTGTCGGCCTGATAGCCGAACGACACAGCGCGGAACTCGATCTCCCCGCGCACATCGCCGGCCGGCCGATAGCTGCCCTCCGTCAATGGCTCGCGCTCCTGGTTCAGCACCTCGGTCACCCGGCCATACGATACCATGCCGGTCGAGGTCTGCACGATCAGGCGGCCCAGGTTGCGCATCGGGAAGATCAACCAGATGATCAGGCCCGCGTAGGCCATATAGGTGCCGACGGTGATCGTCCCGTTGATCGTCATCAGCGCGCCGACTGCAAAGCCGAGCAGCATTTGTAAACCGCACAGGACATCGGACGTGGGCCAGAAGAGCGCGTGCATCGTCAACAGCTGTTTGCCGCGCAGGAACTTCGCCCAGTTTTCCTTCTCGAACTTCTTCCGCTCGTAGTCCTGCCGGGCGAACGCCTTCACCACCCGCACCCCCGTCAGGTTCTCCTGCAGCACGGTGGAGAGGGTCGCCTCCTGTTCCTGATACTTCTCGTAGGCCTTAGAGACCCGCTTGAAGAAGAAGACAGACATCACGACGATGAACGGGATGATGATGACCGACACCCACGCCAACTGCGCGTTCAGCCGCCAGATCGCGGCGAAGTTGATGCCGAAGAGCAGCACGATGCGCCCCATCCCGATCGCCTGGTCAGCGAAGAAGCGGCGGATCGCATCCACGTCCGAGGTCGAGCGCTGGATCAGATCCCCGGTCTGCGTCTTGTCGTGATAGGTGAACGTCAGCCGCTGGATGTGATCGAACAGGTAGGTGCGCAGCCGCAGCGTGATCCCCTCGGCCGACAGCGAAGCCAGCCGGCCGCTGAGGAACGAGAAGCTGCCTTCCACCAAAGCCAAGCCGACGAAGCCCAGACCGATCAGCGCCAGGGGCGCCAGCGCGGCGTTCTTGCCCAGGACGTTGTCAACGAAATGGCGCAGCAGCAGGTAGGTGCTGGTCTTGGCGAGCGCGGCGACGGCGAGGCTCGCGGTCGCGGCCAGATAGAGCCAACGGTAGCCGGTGAGCATGCGCCACAGGCCGGCCAGGCGATTGGCCGAGATGGCGTGCTTGAGATCGTAGGGCGCGGGAATGACAACTGGCGCCATGGTCGTTACCTCCGCATGATGAGTCGCAGGTCTGCGCAAGCTGGCCCGTCTATGGCAGTATACGGCAGACTATAGTTTCGGTTGCGCGCGGCGGGCATTTCGTCAGAAACTTCTCTCACGCGCAACACGCCGCTGGGCGGGCAGGTTGAGTTGGGCCGACAAAAAGGCCACGAGCCGTTGGGTGCTTCGCCGGCTCATGGCCTGGGGTTCCGGTGGGTCTGACCGTCGAGGGTCAGGCGTGCGGGGCCAGGGCAAGGCGCGGCGAGCGAGATGGAACCTTGACCTTGATATAAACCATGGCGCTCGCCTCCTTTCGATAAGATCGCGCCTCAGTAAGGCGCAAACTGTTTATACTCGACGCGGGATGATCTGTCAAATAGTTGGGGGTGTGCTGCGCGATCACCCGTCGCGGCGCATCGCGATGATGCGCGTGCGGTGGCCCGTGAGTTGGGCTGATACTGCGGCGATCAGGTTCCCCAGCCGGTGCATCCGCGCCAGCGTGAGCGGCAACTCCGTGCGTTCGACAACCCGGAAGCCGAAGCGGACGTAGAACGAGCCTGTTGGCTCCTGGCAGAACAGATAGGTCGGCGGGGTCTCGCGGCCCAGGAGCGCCCAGGTGAGCTGCGTGCCGATGCCCGCGCCCTGGTGATCGGGCGCGACGGCCAGCGAGGCCAGCTCGCGGCTGCCGTCGCCGTGGGGCCGCACCTGGCCGACCCCCACCACGCGGCCGGCGTCCGCGGCCACGAGGAAATTGCGCCAGCCGATGCGGATCGGGTTCAGCCGCGCCGCGCGCACCAGCGCGGTGATGGCCGGTTGATCGGCCGGGGTGGCGGGGCGGAGGGTGATGGGCATGGGATGTCTTTCGTCACTTGTAGGCCAGCGACCGGCCGTTGGCGATCGCCGCAGTCTGGAGTCTCCGATAGGTCGGTGTCGTGCGCACCACGAGCACGGTCCAATAGAAAACCTGATCCGGTTGCAGGCCGTGGCCGTCCAGATCGGTGGTCAGCCAGGTTTGGGTGGTGGGGGGCGCAAAGCCGCGCGCGTTGCCGGGGTCTTCGTCTTGCCGCCACCACACGACTTCGTAGGCGGCGCCAGCGGGCAGGACGACCGGCTCCCACCGGAAGGTCGTCTGTCCCTTGACCGTTTCATCGCGCGGCGGCTCGACCAGGACGGGGGCGGGGACGCTATCGGCTGCGGCCGGCGCGCCTTTGGGGTCGGGCGTTGGCGTGGCAGCCTTGCCGGCGGCAAAGCGGGTGGGGCTGGGCGCTGCGGTCGGCGCCAGGGTGACGGTGGGCTGCGTCGCGCCAGGCGTGGCGGTCCCAGCCGCCGTGGCCGGCGGGAGCTGCTCGCCGGCCGGCGCGTTGGGCGTGCTCGTCGGCAGGCCCAACGCCGGGGTGACGGGCGCCACGGTCACTTTCGTGCCCCCGGTTGCACGGGTTCGCCCACTCGCGATCAAGGCCAGCGCCGCGACGATAACGATGAGCGCGACGATCCCGCCGATGAGCGGGAGGAGCGGGAGCGACCGGGGCACGCTCAGCCGCGGCGCAACCGCGGTCGTCGCGGTCTGTGTCGCGATGCCGGCCGGGGATGGGGTGGCGGCAGGATCGAGCACGCGGATCAGACCAACCGAGATGTTGTCTTCGCCGCCGTTGTCGTTGGCGAGTTGGATGAGTCGCTGCACACCGTCCTGGGCGGTCGCAGCCCCGGCCGCAACCGCCGCGATCTGCGCCTCATCCACCTCGGTCGTCAGGCCGTCCGAGCCGAAAACGAGGGTATCGCCAGCTTGCAGTTCGCGCTCGAAGGCATCCACCCGCACGTCCGGCCCGGTCGCCAGCGCGCGCGTGATAACGTTGCGTTGCGGATGGCTCTCTGCTTGTAGACGGGTCAGCACGCCGGCGCGCACCTGCTCTTCCACCCAGGAGTGATCATGCGTGATCTGCTCGATCTTGCCCCCGCGGATCAGGTAGAGCCGGCTGTCGCCAACGTGCGCCACGGTCAGGTGCGTGTCTTTGATCACCGCCGCGGTCATTGTTGTACCCATGCCGTGCTGCGTCGGGTTCGACTGCGCCTCCTGGTACAGCTCGTTATTGGTGACGCGCAGCGCGTGCTCCAGGCTGCGAAACACGTCCGACTCGGTATCCGCGTAGTAGCGGTCATAAACGCGTTGGATCGCTTCGCTGCTGGCGACCTCGCCGGCGTTGTGGCCGCCCATGCCATCCGCGACGATGAACAGGCGGCCGCGCGCCTCGGCTGCGGGGTGATCCAGGGCCGTGCCGGTGATGGCATCCTCGTTGTGATCGCGCGCCCGGCCGGGGTCGGTGCCCCAGAAGGCATCCAGGGTTGTTTGACTCATCGTTCCGCTCCTGGCGCAGCGCCGCTCATCACGGCCCCCAACCCAGGCGTTCCTCGGCCCAGCCCGACCCGAAGCCGGTTGGCACGGCCAGGAGCTTCTGGGGATTGCTCCCGTCGGCGTTCATCACCCAGATGCCCCAGCCATCCCGGTTGGAGATGAACGCGATATACGCGCCATCCGGGGAAAAGGCCGCGCCCACATCCTGGCTGGGGCTGTTGGTCAGATTGCGCGCCGCGCCGCCGTTCACCGGGATCGCGTAAATCTCCCAATTGCCCGAAACAGACGACGAATAGAGGAGGACGCCGCCGGCGCTGTCGTTGCTCCGGTCCTCCACCCGCTCAGTAAGCTGTTGCGGCGCGCCGCTGTTGTCGCTGTTGATCGTCCAGATGCCGCAGTTGCCGCCGTTGGCCCAATAATTGCACCCGCTGAACGCGATGCGCCAGTTCGGCAGCCAGGTCGGCGCCCGGCCGTAGGCATGAACCCCACCGACTGTGACCACTTTCGGCTCTTCGGCGTGCGTCATATCCCACTGGACGTAGATACGTTCCCGGCCATCGCCGATGGTGGACTGGAATGTGGCGCTTTCGCCGGTGGGGGACCAGTGCGGATAGCTGTCCTCCGGGTGTTTGCCGTTCATCGTCTCGCGTGAGCCGTCGGCGTTGATGGTGAAGATGTTGTTCTTGCCGCCGCCGATCCCGTCCATCACCACGCGGCCATCTTTGCGGATGTCCGGCTGGCGGGCGTTCGGGAAGATGCCCCGCGTGCCCTTGCTGGCAACATCCAGGATCATGACGTCGGTCGTGCCGCCGTTGGCGGCCGCGTACACGATCCGGCCGGTCAGCGGGCCGGTGGGGGCGGGAGCCGCGGCGGTGGCCTGGCCGGCCGGCGTGCTCCCGGCAGGCGCGGGGGCCGCCGCGGTCGTCGCGCCGGTGGTCAGATCATCCACGAAGATCGTGCCGGTGTACTTCGTCGCGCCGGTCTTGGGCACGACATCCAACACCAGGCCGCGGAAGCTGATCGGATAGTCGAGCGCCGAGTTGTCCGGCCCGCTGATGTGGCCTTGCGGCCAGGGCGCTTTCGGATCGAGGGTGGCGACCATCGGCTGCCACGAATCGGCGTGGCGGATTTGGCCGAAGGTGAACTGCCGCACCTCGCCCGCGCTGTCCTGGATCCAACCGTTCAGGTAATGGTTCGAGCCATCGCCGTACACCCACAGCGTCAGGGCCGCCGGCTGACCGGCGATGGGGAGGGCGGGGACGCGCTCGAAGACGACATAATGTTTGTCCACCGCGGGAATGTCATAAGCCAGCTTGCCCGACGATGCGCCGTCGTGTTTGCGCTCGCTCGATTGTACAAACGTGCCGTAAGGCTCATCGCCGCGCTTCCAGCTCCCAAAGCTCTCGAAATCCAGGACGACACCCGGCTTCGCAGGCGCGGCGGTGGCTTGTGGCGCGGTCGTGGCGGCCGGGCGCGCGGTGGCGGCCGGCCGGGGCGTCTCGGTGGGCGCGGTTGTCGGCGCAGGGACGGGAGTCGAGGTGGGCGCCAGCGCGGTGACGACGACCACGACCGGCGTCTGTGTCGGCGGCAGGGGTGTGGGCGTGGCGGTATTCGTGGCGATCACCACCTTTTCCACGACCGTCACGGCCGGTGTCTGTGTAGGCGGCGGGGTGGGGCTGGCCGGAACCGGGGTCGCGGCGCTGACCACCGCGACGGTCGGCGTGGCCGCGCTGCGCCCGCCGCCGCTGACGACCAGATAGATCCCCAGCCCAAGGAGGCCCACGATGAGAAACGAGAGCACGCCGACCAGCACGCCCATCCCGCCGGATTTCTTCGCCGGCGCCGCCGCGGGGACGGGGGGCGGCGTGGCCGGCCCGGCCGTCCCGCCCGTGCGTCGTGGAGCGGCCGCAGCCGGCGTCACCGCGCCCGCGCCCATGAGGTGCGTTTCACCGGCCGCCGCCGCGATCGGCGCGACCACCCGGCGCTGGCGCAGCGCGTCGGCCATCTCCTTTGCGGTGGCGAAGCGCTGTTCGGGCTGTTTCGCCAGGCAGCGCAGCACGATGCTTTCCAGGTACGCGGGGATGGCCGGGTTGAGCAGCCGCGGCGGCGGGGGCGGCTCATGCACCACCTGGTAGAGGGTGGCGACCGGCGTCGTGGATTGGAACGGGACGCGGCCGGTCAGCATTTGATAGAGCACGATGCCGAGGCTGTAGACATCGGAGCGGCCATCCACCCGTTCGCCCTGGCTCTGTTCCGGCGACATATATTCCGGGGTGCCGACGCTGGTGTTGGTCTGCGTCAGCCGCGGCCCCGTGCCCATCGCCTGGGCGATCCCGAAATCGGCCAGCAGCGGCCGGCCATCCTCGTCCATCAGGATGTTGGAGGGTTTGATATCGCGATGGACGATGCCGCGGCGGTGCGCATAATCCAGTGCATCCGCGACCTGGGCGAGCAGATCGGCCGCCTGGTCTTGCGATATCGCGCCGCGGCGGAACTGATCGGCCAATGTCCCGCCAGAGACATAGTCCATGACGATGTAGTGCTGCCCCTCGTAGGTGCCGGCGTCGAGGATCGCCAGGATGTTCGGGTGGCGCAGGCCGCCCGCAGCCAACGCCTCCTGCCGGAAACGCTGGACGAACTGGCTATCCTGCGCCATCCAGGTCGGCAAAATTTTGATGGCGACATACCGGTTCAGCGAGGTCTGGTAGGCCTTGTAAACCGTCGCCATGCCGCCCTGGCCGATCTGCTCTCGCACCTCGTAGGGGCCGATCCGCCGGCCGTTGAGTTCGCTCATGCTCTCTCCTCTGAGTTACACAACATCCTTGCGTTTTTGTACGATAAAAATCCCGCCCAACAGCACCAGCATGATCACCGTCATCGCCGTCCAGGCGGTCTGCACGTCCGTCTCCAGCAGCACCTTGTACTCCTCGCGCGGCTCCTTGAAGGTGACGGGAGCCTTCGTGCCGCCGTCTGGGGTCGGCTCGGCTTTGATGCGGGCCTCGGC
>CAZYHE010000056.1:0-3310 GCA_964647225.1 uncultured Anaerolineales bacterium | reverse complement strand
CGGGAGCCTTCGTGCCGCCGTCTGGGGTCGGCTCGGCTTTGATGCGGGCCTCGGCAGTGCCGCGCGCGGCGGTGCGGATGCGGCTTTCGGCTTCGAGGCGCACGATCGGCTCGGTCGTCCCGCGCACGATCACCTCGACGGTGGGCCGGGCTTTCTCGACCTCGTTGGCGGCTTTCTGGCGCGCCAGCGCGATCTGGTTTTGGCGCTCGCTCTCTGGGATGATTCGCCCCTCCATCGCCCGCCGGGCCTGCACCTCCGCCTCCGCTTGCGCACGGGCCTTTTGGTCGGTCATCGCCTGTTCGACGCGGGCCGGGACTTGGGTCGCCAATGCCTGCCGCACCGCGGGGTCGAGATTATCGCGCACCGCGGTGTCTTCGGCGTCGCGAATCTTCTGCTTTATGAGCGCGTCCACCATCTCGTCCTGCGCCTTGCCCAGGCCGCTCGTGTCCGGCAGGATGGCCTCGACGCGGGTGATCTTCGTCAGCGCGCCCATTGCCCATCGGCTGGTGGCGACGTGGGGCGCGACCGGTACGGTTAGCAGGTCAGCCATCAGCACGCCGGCGAAGATGAACTGCGGGATCAGGATCACCGGGATCATCGCCACCGCCTGGCCGTCGCTGTTCGAGATCGCCGAAAGCAGCAGACCGAGCATGACGCCGGAGAGGCTCGCCAGCACCAGCGTCCCGTAGAGCTGTCCCCAGCGCGCCAGCCCCATATCCTTCGGCCAGTCTATCGTGACCAGCGTGAAGGCCAGGTAGATGCCGACCTGATACAGGCAGAAGATGCCGCTGACGAACACTTTGCTGAAGATGTACGGCGCGACCCGCAGGTTGACCATCCGCTCGCGTTTGTAAACCGGGATCTCTTTGGTGATCTCCCGCGCCGCGTTCACCGTGCCGAAGAGCAGCACGATGATGATCGCCAGGAACATCGCCTGCATGGCGTTCTTGAAGTCACCGGGGTCGTTGAACATTGGTTTGCCCAGGTTGATGACCGACATGAGGCCGATCAACGGGGCTTGCAGGAGGAGCACCAACAGATTGCGCGGGTCGCGGCGCATCACGGCCCAGTAGCGCGCGCTGAGGACGAAGAATTGCTGCAGGCTCGAGGTGCGCGGGCGGCGTCTGGTCGCTGTGCCTTGCGCGCGTGGTTCGACTCCCTGGCGGAGCCGCTGGCCCTCGGCCTGTCGCGCGGCCACGTACTTTTGGTAATACGGCGATTGCCGGTAACGCTGCCCCCACTCCGCGGCCAGCGCCAGCTTCTCTTTTTCCGTCGCGTGGTCGGGCAGCGCCTTGTCGGGGTCAATCAGTGTGTAGATGTCGTCGAACTCGAAGTCCGGCTTCATCCGCCGCGCTTCCTCCCCGCGATAGTGATCGAAGTAACGCAGCGCCTCGTCGGGCGGGCCGAAGAAGGCCAGGTAGCCGCCTTTGGTCAGAAAGATGACTTTGTCGCACAGCATCACGTTTTTCGTGGCGTGTGTGATCAAGATGATCGTGCGCCCCTCATTGGGGTCTTCCGTCAGGTGGCGCAGCAGGTGCATCAGCTCCAGTTCGGTGCCGGGGTCGAGGCCCGAGGTCGCTTCGTCCAGGAAGAAGAGCCGCGGTTGGGTCAGCAGCTCGATGCCGATGCTCACGCGCTTGCGCTGGCCGCCGCTCAGCTTTTGGATCGGCAGGTTTTTGCGCTGCTCCAGGTCGAGGTCGCGTAACACCTGGCCGATGCGCGTCCGCCGCTCTTCGGCCGAGGTGTCGGCCGGCATACGGAGCTTGGCGGCGAACTCGAGCGCCTCGACCACCGACAGCTCGCGGTGCATGATGTCATCCTGCGGCACGTAGCCGAGCTCGGTCCGGTACGCGTCGTAGTTGCGATAGAGGCTGGCGCCGTTGATGAGCACCTGGCCGTGGGTGGCCGGCCGGAAGCCGTTCATCGCGTCGAGCAGGGTGGATTTGCCCGCGCCGCTGGTTCCCACCAACGCCACGAACTCGCGCGGATAGATGGAGAGCGAGATGTCCTGAAGCAGGTTCTTGCCGCCGCTCACCACTTTGCGCAGGCCGACCAGATCCACGCGCAGGCCGCCGCGGGCGTCCACCTGGGCCAGGCCATCCTCGGCGAAGTTTAGCTTTGTGCTGGCGACCTGAATGACGTCCCCTTCGGCGATGAACTGCTCTTTTTCGACGCGCTGGTCGTTGACGAAGGTGCCATTGTGGCTGCGCAGGTCACGGATGCGGTAGCGCATGCCGACGCGCTCGATAATCGCATGGTAGCGTGAGGCGCGCGGGTCGTCAATGCGCAGGTCGTTGTCGGCCGCGCGGCCGATCCGCACCGTCTTGGCGGCGGCCAGATCGAGCCGCAGCGGCTCGGTTGCCTTCGCCTGCCCCGCGGCGCCCGGCGGCTTGCCGGTCGTCAGCCCCATCGTCTGCACGAAGCGGATCGTCACCTGATCCGAGATGGCGAACACGTTGCCGGGGCGCAGCGGCTTGCTCTGGATGCGCTGGCCCTCGAACAGCAGCCCGTTGCGGCTGCCCAGGTCTGTGATGGTGTACTGGCCGTCGCCCTGCACGGTGATCTCGGCGTGGCGGCCCGACACGACCGGGCTGGGGACGACGATGTCGTTGTCGGGCGTGCGGCCGAGCCGGAGCAGCCCCGCGCCGAGCGGGATCATTTGCAGCGGCCCATCGCGCTGCTGGATCACCAGGCCGGGGCCAGGCCGGCTGCTGAGCCGCACGTGGTCGGGAGGAACCAGCGGCGGCGCATCGGGATCGGGCGGCTGCACGCGCAGCTCGATCAGCGTGTGCAGGCGGAGCGTGCTGCCGGGCTGGAGCGCGACCGGCTGGCCCGGCGTCAGGCGCTGCCCGTCGAGAAAGACACCATTGCGCGAGCCGGGATCGGTCGCAGTGAGCGCGCCGCCCGCCCAGGCAAGCTCCAGGTGCGTGCCGGAGATCGTCGGGTCTTCGATGATCAGGTCGTTGTCGGGGTGGCGGCCGACCCGGAGCTTGGGCCGGACGAGGGGCATCGTATCGCCGAATCCGTTCACCCATTGGATGTGAAGTGTAGCGTAGGGCCTTGTGCCCGTCTGTGGAATGTCGGTCTGCGGCACGGGTCAAGTCCTTTCGTCGTTGTGCGCGTGTCTAAAGAGGATCGGCGCGGCCATCCGCACGATCCCGGTCAGCAGGATCCCCACCAGGCCCGCGCCGACCAGATAGAGTCCGGTCAGCGGCTTCACCTGTAGATCGAGAAACGGAACCGCGGCCTTGAAGATCGCCATCAGATCCAGGCCGAAGAGCATCGGTTGCCGGGCCAACCGGTCGAAGCG
>CAZYHE010000055.1:0-13540 GCA_964647225.1 uncultured Anaerolineales bacterium | reverse complement strand
TCCTACTTGTCCCTGGCATCTCAACAGCAGCTTCTATCGGCCAGCCGACCAGACCAGCGGGAAGGCGTCGCCGGCCACCTGCGCGCCGTCGGCCACCGTGATGAACGGCTTCATCGGGTGATTACCGGCCGCATTATAGCGGGTCAGCTCGCTCATGTAGTGGATCGCGATCGCCCGCCGCGGCCGGTTGCTGGTGTTGGCCCCCGAACCGTGCCAGGTCAACGAGTGGTGAAAATGAACGTGTCCCTTTTTCACCGGACACGTGACGACGTAAACCGGCTGCCCTTCGTAAGTGTCGGGGAGGGGCGCGCCATCCGGCACCGACCGCAGAAACGCGTCATGGTCGCCCCAGGTGTGCGAGCCGGGCGTCATGTACATGCAGCCGTTATCCAGGTCCGCATCATCCAACGCCACCCAGGCCGTGATCTGGGCGTCTTTGGGCTGCAAGGTCGGCCAGGCCGGCGAGTCCTGATGCCAGTGCAGCCGGCCGCCCTGCGCCTGCGGCTTGTACTGGATCTGATCGTGCCAGACGCGCAACTCACGCGCGCCGCTCAGTTGCGCGGCCATCCCCGCGATCACGGGGTTGGTGATCAGTTTTTGGAAGGCCGGGCTGGCCTCATAAATGTTGACGATCTGCCAGATCGGCCGCGCGGCATCGTTGGTCAAGTTGCGCAGCAGCACCGGCTGCTTGACCTGCAGATTGTCCCGATCCGCGATCACCCGCAAGGTTTCCGCCCGCAAAACCTCGACTGTCTCATCATCCAGAACCAGGCCGCCATTCACAAAACCATTACGCCGATAGAGGTCTACCTGTAAATCTGTTAAGCTCATCGTATCCTTCCTCAGTTCGTTGACTTTTGCATGTGCTCGCGGAAACCGCTTCCGCGCCGCCACGCTGATACTCGCTGAGAAAGATACCTCTGATCCTCTGATTTGTCTGTAAGCTGTCGTAGCTTTGTGACCTTACTGTGCCAGTACGCCGGTCTATCCGCACAACAGCGCCCACAGCGTGTCGCGCAACTCGCCGCTGGCGATCAGTTCGTGCGTGGCGTTCATCAGCGGATACATGACCGTGTCGCGTTCCACGAACGGCACGCGCGCGCGGATCATATCGTAGGCGATCTGCGTGCCCTGCCCCAGACGGGCGTCGGGCTGCGCCTTGCGGCGGAAATCTATCCCCTGCGCGGCGGCCAGCAGCTCGATGCCCAGGATCCGCTCCACGTTGCCGATGATGCGCCGGGCCTGGCGGCCGGCGATGGGGCCGTTCGAGACGTGATCCTCCCAGTTGGCCGAGGTGGGGATCGTGTCCGCGCTGGACGGGTGGACGAGCGATTTGTTTTCGGAGGCGAGCGCAGCCGCGGTGTATTGCGTGAGCATGAAGCCGGAGTTCAGCCCGCCGGTCTCGGTCAAAAATTCCGGCAGGATATGGCGGTTGCTCGTGCCGTCGGTCAGCCGGGTCAGCCGGCGCTCCGAGATGTTGCCCAACTCGGTGATGCCCAGCCCCAGGTAGTCGAAGGCAATCGCCAGCGGCTCACCGTGGAAGTTGCCGCCGCTGATCGCGATCGGCTGATCGCCCTCCCAGAAAATCAGGGGGTTGTCGGTCGCGCTATTAAGCTCGATCTCCACGACCCACCGCGCGTATTTGATGGCGTCGTGGCACGCGCCGTGTACCTGCGGGATGCAGCGCAGCGTGTACGCGTCCTGGGGATCGGGATCGGTGGCCGGGCGGGCGAAGGTGGAGCCAGCCAGCAGCCGGCGCATACAACTCGCACAGTCGGTCTGCCGCGGATGCGGCCGGACGGCGTGCAGGCGCTCATCGAACGCCCACAGCGTGCCGTGCAGCGCCTCCAGGCTGAGCGCGCCCGCGATATCGGCCACGGCCGCGACGTTTTCGGCCTCGATGACGGCCAGGCAGCCGAGCGCCGCCATCAGCGCGGTGCCGTTGGTCAGCGCCAGCCCTTCCTTCGCCTCCAGCGTCACCGGCGTCAGGCCGGCGCGGGCCAGCGCCTCGCCGCCGGGCAGGCGTTTGCCCGCATACTCCGCCTCGCCCAGGCCGATCATCACCAGCGCCATGTGGGCCAACGGCGCCAGGTCGCCGGACGCGCCGAGCGAGCCTTGCAGCGGCACGATCGGATGGACGCCCCGTTCGAGCATCCGCAGGAGCATTTCGAGCACCTCCCGCCGGATGCCCGAATGCCCTTTCGCCAGCGCGTTCGCCCGGATCAGCATCATGGCGCGGACGACCGAGGTGGGGAACGGCGCGCCGACCCCCACGGCGTGGCTCATGATGATGTTGCGCTGCAACTCGCGCACTTGCTCGGGCGGGATCAGCCGATCTTTGAATGCGCCGAACCCGGTGGTGATCCCATAGACGATGCGACCCTCGGCCACGAATTGCTCCACCGCCTGCCGGGCGCGGCCGACCTTTGCGGTCGCCTCTGCGCTCAACGCGAAGGTGATTTCGCCGGGGTCGGCGTAGGCCGCCTCGACCACCTGCTCAATGGTCAAGTGTTCACCGTCGAGGATGATGTGCGCCAGCGTCCCGCGCTGCGCTTCGGGGATGCCGGCCGCGAATTGGCCGAAGTCGTCCATCATGGCGATAGCCTCTCGTGCGCCTGGATGTGCGCCAACGCCCGCGCGATCATGTCGCGCGTGGCGGGGTTCAACTCGTAGTGTGGCAGATCGTCGGGCGACACCCATCGCACATCGGCCGCGTCGTCGCCCGGCTGCAGCTCGCCCGCGCGGTAGTAGGCGAGGAAATCAATGATGGTGTAATGATAGCGAATCCGGCCATCGCCGTCACGCAGGATCGGCTCGAACAGGCCGAGCAGCGGCCCGACCTCGATCTCGATCCCGCATTCCTCGCGCACCTCGCGGGCGGCGGCCGCCGCGGCCGTCTCGCCCAACTCGACCATGCCGCCGGGGATCGCCCACTGCCCCTGGGCGGGCGGCTGGCCGCGGCGCTCCAGGAGCACCCGCCGGCCATCCCAAACGACCGCGCCCACCGCCACCAATGGCCGCGTGGGATAGAGCCGCTCGGTGCGATCATCGGCCATCGGCCTGCCACCTTTCCAGCAAGGGGATCAGGTCGGCCAGCGCGCTGATCTGCGCGTCGGGCGTCACCGTTGCGGCGGTGGGCGGCCGCGCGAGGGCGGTGCCCCGGCCGTCCTCGCCCTGGATCGTGAAGCCCTGATCCTCGGCCAGCGCCACCAGCACCGTGCGCATCCCTACCGCCTGCGCGCCGACGATATCATGCGCCGGCGTATCCCCCACCATCACGGCGCGGGCGGGATCGCTCAGGCCCAGCCGTTCGAGGGTCGCCAGGAAGATTTCGGGCTGCGGTTTGCGGATGCCGAGCGCGTCCGATGTGACCACGGTGTCAACGTAGGGCCGGAAGCCGTGGGTGTCGGTCCATCGCTGCACCCAGCGACCGCCGAAGGTGTTCGAGAGGATGCCCACCCGGTAGCCCGCCGCCTTCAGGTCGGCCAGGAGCGCGGTCGCGCCGGTTGCCGGGACCCGCAGACCATCCTCCACCATGAAATAGCGGTCGGTCGCGGCGCTGAGCAGATCGGCGGGGAGGTCGGCATGGCCGTCCGCCGCCAGAAGCTCGGCCAGCAGCGCCTCAGCCGACTGCTCGCGGCCATCCTTTTCACCGCGCTGGATCGAGGCGCGCAGGGCGACCGCCCAGCGGATCGGGAAGTCGTCCGGCGTCGCCACGCCAGCCTCGCGCAGCCAGGCCGACACCGCAGCCGCGCCCGCCACAATGATCGCGGGCCACGAGGCGCGGGTGATCGAGAGGGTGCTGCCAAAATCGAAAATGATCCCTTGAATGGGACGCTCCGGGGTAATAGGTTGCATGACGCCATCCGCGCACGTGGATTAGAGACAAAGAAGCCTCTGCGTGCGCGCAGAGGCTTTCCAGAGAATCGTCAACTACATTTCGGGAAAATCGTCTATTGGCCCCGCCGGCCGCTATAGCCCAGCGCGGAAATAACGCACGTTCAACTCGATCGCCGCGGCAAACTGGCTCGGCACCCGTTCGGCCGGGGCGATGGCGTCCACCGGGCAGACCGCGACGCAATCACCGCAGTCAATGCAGTTTTGCGGGTCCACGTAATACCACGGCCAGACGGCTTCGGGCGCGCCCGCCACGATACACGCCACCGGGCAGACATCGGCACATGCCCCGTCGCGGATGCATGGATCAAAGATGACATGCGTCATGATTTGAGCCTACCGGGGGCGGCGTTGCAACGCCGTTCAATCCTTGGCCGAATAGCCCGGGCCTTCCTGGAAGAAGGCGTCGTTCAGGGCGGTGCCTGGGGTCAGGTCAACGACCTCACCCTTCTTCAGGATGCGGGTTCCCTCAAGGTGGACCGCCTCGCCCCGGCCGTTCGTGCCGTCGTAGACTTGATCGAAGCCAGGCGTCCCCTGGGGTTTGTTGATGCGCTGCGGCAAGACGCTGCCATGCACCGTAATCGTGCCCTTGCCGACGTAATCGCTCGGCACGTCTTCCTCCGGGAAGATCGCTTCCCAGGGGCATTCCGGCACGCACGCCCCGCAGTCAATGCAGGTGTCGCGGTCAATGTAGTAGAGGGGCCATTCCTCTTGGGGCTTGCCGGGGATGATGCATTCGACCGGGCAAACCTCTGCGCAACCACCATCGCGCAGGCAGATTTCGGTAATAATGTGGGTCATGGAGCTCCTCCTCGAGACGTGGATAGATGCCTTTCCCGGCAACTGGAGTTGTTGGCCGGAACTGCTGGCCTGTTACGCCCCATTCTACAAGGTGTCTGGGCGTTTGTCAAACCAAATAGTGGAGAAAGGTCAGCTCTCGGCGATCGTGCGCAGCCGTTCGACATCCAGGATGGTGATGCGTTTGCGACCAATCTCGATCAGGCCGGCGGTCTTCAGATCGTTCAACACCTGGGTCGCCGTCTCGCGATAGGTGCCGATCGTCTCGGCCAGGTCTTGGTGCGTCAGGCCGTTGATGCTGGTGTCGCCCTGGTCGGCGGCCAGGCGCAGCAGCAGCGAGGCCAGCCGCGCGGGGATGCCCTTGAAGGCCATATCTTCGAGCCGCGCCTCGGCGTCGCTGAGCCGTTTGCGCGTGAGGGCCAGGATGCGGCGGCCGATCGTGGCGTCGTTCAGCATGAGCCGCTCCAGATCAGCCCGGCTCATCACCATGATCGAGCAGTCCTCCATCGCTTCGGCGAAGGCATTATGCATCTGCTGCCCCAACAACGCCATTTCGCCAAACAGCGCGCCCGCCCCCAACGTGGCGATGACCAGTTTCTTGCCTTCCGGGGAGATGCGATAGAGTTGGACCCGGCCCGCGCGCAGCAAAAAGAGCCGTTCGCCGGGGTCCTCGGGCCGATAGAAGACGCGGCCGCGCGGCACAGATGTCAGCGTGGTGACGCGCTCCAACTCCGCCATGTCGCGCGGGGAGAGATCGCGAAACAGCTCAGAGTCTTGCAGATAGTCCCGTTTTTCATCCATGTCCGCCCCATCCGCTTGCCAGGTTGCGATCCGATGGTTTATCCGTTGCTTTGTGCCACACTCCACATTATAGTGGTCTTCCCCACAAATGGCAAGCCTCACCGAACGCTCGTCTTCGCCTCGAACCGGCAGATGTCCCGTAGCACACAGCCCGCGCACGCCGGACGTTGCGCGTGGCACACCTCGCGGCCGTGGCGGATCAGGTTCAGATGCAGGGGGTAGAACCACGCGGCGGGCGCCAACGCTTCCCAGATTCCCTTGATCTTCTCCTCGGCATCTTTCGGCCCGGCCAGGCCCAGCCGGCGGGTCACGCGGCCGACATGGGTGTCCACGGGGAACGCCGCCCGGTTGAAGCAAAAGAGCAGCACGATGGACGCGGTCTTGTGGCCGATGCCGTCGAACGAGGTGAGCCAGCGCGCGGCTTCATCCACCGGAAGCTCGGCCAGGAAGTCAATGGCGAACTCGCCGCGCTCGGCCTGGATGCGGCGCAGCGCGGCCTGGATGCGCGGGGCTTTCTGCTGGGCCAGCCCACCAGAGCGGATCGTCTCGGCCAGTTCGGCGACGGGCGCATCCAGAACCGCCTGCCAGGTCGGGTAACGCGCCCGGAGCGCCGCGAACGCCCGGCCAGAGTTGATGTCACTGGTGCTCTGGCTGAGGAACGTCAGGATCAGTTCTTCCATCGGCGGGTAGGACGCCCGCCACGTGGGCGCGCCGTAGGCGGCCAGCAGCCGCGCATGAATTTCGGCCGCAAACGCCCGCGCGTCGTCGTTTGTTTCGGGATCAGGCATATCGGGGAAGCGCCTCCTCCTGCGCGGCTGGCATCATACCGAAGCGCCGCGCAACTGTCAAACCCACATTGACACCTTCTCCCAAATCGCATACAATCTAGCCGCAAACCGACACACGGAGCTTGTGATCCATTGTTTGTGAATCAAACGAGCAGAGCGAGTAGAGGCCATGAATCATCTGTATCTTTCGCCGCACTTTCCGCCGAACTATCACAACTTCTGCGTTCATCTGCGCCGGCTGGGGGTGAACGTGCTGGGCCTGGCCGATGAGCCGTTCGAGTGGATGCGCCCCGACCTGCGGGAGGCGCTGACCGAGTATTATCGCGTGGAGGACATGCACAGCTACGAGCAGATGCTCCGGGCGTGTGGCTACTTCATCCATCATTACGGGAAGATTGACCGGATTGACTCGCATACCGAGTATTGGATGGAAACCGAGGCGCGGCTGCGCACCGATTTCAACGTCGAAGGCCCGAAGTTGGCGGACCTGGTCCCGATCAAGCGCAAATCGGCGATGAAGGCGGCGTTCGCCAACGCGGGGGTCGCGGCCCCGCGCGGCGCGCTGGCCGAAGGGATCGAAGATATCTGGCGTCTGGCCCATGAGGTCGGCTATCCGCTGGTCGCCAAGCCGGATATTGGCGTCGGCGCCGCCAACACCTTCAAGCTGCACAGCCCCGAGGATGTCGAGCGGTTCTGGGCCAACAAGCCGGCGATCCCGTATCTGGTGGAGGAGTTCATCCACGGCCAAATCCTGACCTTCGATGGCCTGACGGACAAAGACGGCAACCCGGTCTTCTACACCTCGATGACCTACAGCCAGGGGGTGATGGAGACTGTCAACGAAGACCGCGATATTTACTTCTACAATTTCCGGGAGATTCCCGCCGACCTGGAAGACGCCGGGCGCCGCATCTTGAAGGCCTTCGATGTCCATGAGCGGTTCTTCCATTTCGAGTTCTTCCGCTCCGAGCGCACCGGTCAGGTCATCGCCCTGGAAGTCAACATGCGCCCGCCGGGCGGCCCGATCGTGGACATGTTCAACTACGCCCATGACATTGACCTGTATTGGGAGTGGGCCAATATCGTCGTCAATAATCGCTTCGTAGAAAGCTATTCGCGCAAGTATCACTGCTGTTTTGTCGGGCGGAAGCAGAGCAAAAGCTACGCCCACTCGCACGCGCAGATCATGGACGCCGTCGGCCATTGTGTCATCCATCATCAGGCCATGCCGCCGATCTTTGCTCTGGCGATGGGCGACTACTACTATCTGCTGCGGTCGCCCGACCTGGACGAGGTGGTGGCCGCGGCGCACTTCATCCAGGAGATCGGATAGAGCCATGCATACAGCGTACCACAAGTGGTGGAGCCCACACCTGCGGCAGGAGATGGAACTGAAGGTCTACGGTCAGGCGGGCCGGCCGATCCTGGTGTTTCCCGCGCAGGGCGGCCGGTTTTACGAATACGAGGATTTCGGGATGATCACCGCCATCGCCGGCTCGATCGAGGCGGGTCGGGTGCAGGTGTTCACCGTTGACAGCGTTGATTTGCAGTCATGGGCCAACTTCGGCGCGGCGCCCGCCGATCGGGCACGGCGCCACGAGGAGTATGATCGCTATATCACCCAAGAGGTGATGCCGCTCATCCGCGGCTACGGCTATGCCGGGGGCAAGGCGCTGACGACCGGTGTCAGCATGGGCGCGTACCACGCGGGCAACTTCTTCTTCCGGCATCCCGATTGCTTCAGCGGATGTATCGCGCTCAGCGGGCTGTTCCGTCTGAAGCACTTCATCGGTGACTACATGGACGACACTGTCTATTTCAACACGCCGCTGGCCTACTTGCGTAACCTGGAAGACCCGACGTACATCGAACAATATCAGCAGAGCCAGATCATCGTCTGCGTGGGGCAGGGCGCGTGGGAAGACGAGATGCGCGTGGATGTCGCGGAACTGCGACGGATCCTGGAGAGCAAGGGCGTTTCGGCTTGGATTGACTTCTGGGGCCAGGATGTGGATCACGACTGGCCCTGGTGGCGCGTGCAAATGCCGTATTTTCTCAGCAAACTCGGGCTGTAGAGATCGGCGATCCCGGAAATGTGGAGTGGGCATATGATCAAGAAAGTTGTGTTGTATGGTGCGATTGCCGCGGTGGTGTTGTTTGTTGCGCTTCAACTCGTCCCCTACGGCAAGGATCACACGAATCCGCCGGTGGTGGCCGAGCCGAAGTGGGATTCGCCCCAGACGCGCGCCCTGGCGAAACGCGCTTGTTTCGATTGCCACAGTTCCGAGACGGTCTGGCCCTGGTACAGCAGCATCGCGCCGGGTTCATGGCTGATCTACAAGGACGTGGTGGACGGGCGAGAGGAGTACAGTTTCTCGAACTGGGACACGGAAACCAAGCGGGCCAGGAAGTTCGCCGAAGTGATCAACGAGGGGGTAATGCCGCCGCCGCAGTATCTCCTGTTGCATCCAGAGGCACGGCTGTCGCCCGAGGAAAAGCAACAACTGATCGCCGGCTTCCAGAAATCGATGCCGTGAGGCCCGGCGTATCGGCCGGGGTTGCCCCGGCTGATACGCCGAAGCACACTCGCCATCCTCCGTCTATTTGACGCGACGGCGCTCCTATGCTATGATCGGTTCATACCTTCTATTAGGTCACCGAAGCCCTCCTCCGGCGATGTATCGCCTGCGTGGAGGGTATCTTTTTTATCAGTCTTGCACATCCAGGTAGGGGCAATGCATATTGGGATCGACGCGCGCCTGGTATATCACACCCGCGCTGGCATTGGCGAGTATACATTGCGCCTGACTCAGGCGTTGTCCCAGACGTTCGGTGAAGATAGTTTCACCTTACTTCAGGATCGGCGCAATCAGCAGCCACTGCTTGAAGCGCGCAATGTCAAGGTGGCGCACACGCTGGTGCCCAGCCATCACCGCCTGGAGCAGCAATTGCTGCCGTGGGTTGTCAATCACCTGGCGGCCGATGTGTTCCACAGCCCGGACTTCATCCCGCCGTTGCACAGCGCCGGCCCTTCGGTGATCACGATCCACGATCTGGCGTTTCTGATCTACCCGCATTTCTTGACCCGGGACAGCGCCCGCTACTACGGCCAGATTGATCGGGCCATCAGCCGCGCCAATCGCATCATCGCGGTGTCTGAGAGCACCCGGCATGACCTGATCAAGAAACTCGGCGCCCCGGAAGATAAGATCACCGTCATTTATGAGGCGGCCGACCCGCTCTTTCGGCCCGAGGAAAACGGGAACGCGCTGCATCATGTCCAGGCGCTCTTTGATATCCCCGATGAATTCGTCCTGTTCGTCGGCACCATCGAGCCGCGCAAAAACATCCCCGGCCTGCTGCGCGCCTATCGGCGGCTGCGCGACAAGTACAAGCTGACCCCGGCCCTGGTGCTGGCCGGCGCGCCCGGTTGGCTGAGCGAGGATGTCGCCAAGCTGGTCAACGATCTGGGCCTCCAGTCGCACTGCTTCTTCCTGGGGCGCGTCAGCAACCACGACCTGTTGCACCTGTACAATGCCGCACAATGCCTGGTGCATCCGGCCTTTTACGAAGGTTTCGGCCTGACCCCCCTGGAAGCGATGGCCTGCGGGACCCCGGTCGTGGTCTCCAACGTCTCGAGCCTGCCCGAGGTCGTGGGCGACGCGGCCCTGCTCATTGATCCCAAGAATGACGAAGAGATCACCGTCGCGCTCTGGCGTGTCTTGACCGACACCGCGTTGCGCACGCAATTACGCACCAAGGGTCTGCAACGCGCCGAGGCTTTCTCCTGGGAACGCGCGGCGCGCCAGACGATGGAAGTTTATCGCAAGGCCGCGGGCCGCGCGCCCTGACCCGCACACCTGCGCATTTGCGTATTTAAGGAAACCAATGGCGCGCATCCTGATCCTCACTCCCCAATTGCCGATCCCGCCCCAGGCTTTGACCGGACTGTCACAAGGCACGACGATCCGCAACTTCAACCTGATTGCCGGCCTGGCCCAACGGCACGACATTGATCTGTTGACCTTTGCCGCATCTGAAGTTGACGCCGGCCCAGACCTGCTGCGTCCGTATTGCCGCCGGGTGATCACCGAGCCGGCGCCGCAGCGCGGGTTGGCGCGCCGGGCGCGCGACACGCTGCTCAACCTGCTGCCCGATATGGCGTTGCGGCTGGACAGCCCAGCCATGCACGGGCACATGGCCGCGTTGCTGCGGGAGAATCGGTACGATGTCGTGCAGGTCGAGGGGATCGAGATGGCGCCCTATGCGCTGCGGCCGGGGAGAAGCGCCGCGCGCGGGCACGAGACAGCCGCCCCGCCGCGCCTGGTGTTCGATGATCACAACGCCGAGTACCTGTTGCAGAAGCGGAACTGCCTCACAGACCTGCGCCAGCCGCGGCGGTGGGTTGCGGCCGCCTATTCGCTCGTGCAGTGGCAGAAGCTCACGGCCTACGAGCGCCGCATCTGCCGCGCGGCCGACCGCGTCGTCGCCGTCTCCGAAGCCGACCGCCAGGCGTTGCAGCGCATCCTCCCCGGTCTGGAAATCGCCGTGATTCCGAACGGCGTGGATCTGGCGTTCTACCGCCGGGACGCCGTGCCGCCGCTCGCGCAACTCGGCCCGCACGCGCTCGTCTTCACCGGCAAGATGGACTACCGCCCCAACATCGACGCGGTCTTGTGGTTCGCCGATGCCGTGCTGCCGCTGATCCTGGCGCAGATTCCCGACGCCCGGTTCTACGTCGTGGGCCAACAGCCGCACGCGCGGCTGGCCCGCCTGGCTGCCAACCCCGCCATCACGTTGACCGGCCGCGTCCCCGACACCCGGCCCTACATCGCCGCGGCCGGCGTCTACGTCGTGCCGCTGCGGATCGGCGGCGGGACCCGGCTGAAGGTGCTCGAGGCGATGGCGATGAGCCAGGCGATCGTCTCGACGCGCCTCGGCTGCGACGGGTTCGACTTCCGGGACGGTCAGGAAGTGTCTTTCGCGGATGAGCCGGCCGCATTCGCTGCCGCCGTCATCGGTCTGCTGCGCGACCGGGCGCAGGCCGCGGCGTTAGGCCAGACCGCGCGGGCCTACGTCGAAGCGCATTACGGCTGGCGTGCCATCGTGCCGCAGCTTGAGGCGCTCTACACATGAGCCGCGCCCCCTGGATTCGACTGCTGCTGCTGCGGGGGGCCGGCCGGCTTTACGCGCGGCGTCCCCCCGCGGGCGCGCCGCGGTCGGTGCTGCTGATCCGCCCTGACCACCTCGGCGACATGCTCTTCGCGACGCCAGCATTTCGGATGCTCCGGGAAGCGCTGCCGCACGCCCGGCTCACCCTGCTGGCCGGGCCGTGGAGCCAGGCGGCCGTCGCCCGCAACCCCGACCTGGACGAAGTGCTGACGTGCCGCTTCCCTGGTTTCGAGCGCCAGCCCAAGACGAGCCTCGTTGCGCCGTACCGGCTGCTCCTCGCGACGGCCAGGGGCTTGCAGGGCCGGTTCGACGCTGCGGTGGCGCTTCGCTTCGACCATTGGTGGGGCGCATGGCTGGCCGCGGCCGCCGGCATCCCCCGCCGGGTCGGCTATGACCGGCCAGAAACGCGGCCCTTCCTGACGGACGCGCGGCCCTATCCGCCGGACCGCCACGAGGTCGAGCAAAACGCCGCCCTGGTGGCCGTGCTGACCGGGGGCCGCGGCGATGCCCGGCCCGGCCCGCTGCGCTTCGTCATCGGCGCGGCGGCGCAGACCTGGACCACTGGCTGGCTCGCCGCGCAGGGTATCTCCGCGGAACAACGGTTGATCGCCATCCACCCCGGCGCGGGCGCAGCGGTCAAACAATGGCCGGCGGCCGCCTGGGCCGCCGTCGCGACACAGCTTGGGTCCGAGTTCGGCGCCCGGATCGCGCTGACGGGCAGCGCGGCCGAGCGGCCGCTGGCCCAGGAGATCGCGGCGCGGCTATCCCCCGCGCCGCTGGACGCGACAGGCCAGACCGATCTGGAACAGCTCGGCGCGCTGCTGGCGCGTTGCCGTCTGGTCCTCGGTTCCGATTCAGGGCCGCTGCATCTGGCGGTGGCGGTCGGCGCGCCGACGGTACACTTGCATGGCCCGGTTTCAGCGCGCAAGTTCGGCCCGTGGGGTGATCCAGCGCGCCAACGCGTGGTCAGCACGAACTGGCCGTGCGCACCGTGCAACCGGCTGGATTGGCCGGCG
Source organism: uncultured Anaerolineales bacterium (assembly GCA_964647225.1). Taxonomy (GTDB): domain Bacteria; phylum Chloroflexota; class Anaerolineae; order CG2-30-64-16; family CG2-30-64-16; genus CAZYHE01. The sequence goes on along the minus strand of CAZYHE010000055.1, from coordinate 1,068 downwards.
AGCGCCCTGGCCGAGCACGGCTGCATGGCCGCAATCACGGTGGACGATGTGCTGGCCGCGGCGCGCGCGGCGCTGGTCGCCAAGTAGGGGCACGGCCGTTCGGCTGAGCTCACGACGAAGCCTTGCGCCTGCCGCAGGGCGACCGCAAAGGTGCGCCCCTACAAACTCGAAAGGAGCTTGATCCATGCCTTCAATCCCCATGCTGACCGTGCTCGAGGAAGACCGCCACTGGTGGTTTGCCAGCCGGACGCGGGCCCTTCTGGCCTACCTGGATCGTTACATGAGCCACGGGGCGGATCGCCGCGTGCTGGATGTGGGGTGCGGCGCGGCCAACATGACGCATCACCTGCGCCACTACGGCGCAGTGATCGGCGTGGACAGCAACCCCAAACCGCTGGAGATCGCCCGGCAGCGCGGGCTGGAAGCCCATCAGGGGACAGCCGATGACTTACCCTTCGGCGATAGCGAGTTCGACTTGGTGGCTTTGCTCGATACGGTCGAGCACGTGCCGGCGGAGGACAAGGTCTTTGCGGAGTGCCGGCGGGTGCTGCGCGGGCCAGATGCGGCGGCCGGGCGGCCGGGCGGCAAGCTCCTGGTGACGGTCCCGGCGTTCATGTTCCTGTGGAGCCGCAACGATGTCATCAACATGCATCAGCGCCGCTACACCGCCCCGGAGCTGCGGAGCAAGCTGGAGCAGCACGGCTTCCGGGTCCTGCGCATCTCCTACAACAACTTCTTCATCTTCCCGCTGGCCGCGGGCATCATCCTGCTCCGCCGCGGCCGGGCCGAGCCGCAACTGGCGTCACCCCACTTCGACGAGAACGCATACCAGGTCGAGATGGAGCCGGCGTCGCCGCTCGTCAATGCCGTGCTGACGGTCGTCGGCAAGCTGGAAGTCGCACTGCTCCGGCGGATGACCCTACCGTGGGGAACTTCGATCCTTGCCATCGCGGAAAAGGCGTAGCGCAATTTGGCAAATTGCGCCACGGCGCTCACCAATCGAGCTGCAGCAATGCGGCCAGATCGTCCGCGGTGTGCGTGCCGCGGACGCGCACCCGCTTGAGCGCA
>CAZYHE010000054.1:2858-13619 GCA_964647225.1 uncultured Anaerolineales bacterium | reverse complement strand
GCGGCCTCGCGCACCTCGGTCAACATCGTCATACTGCCATCCTAGCACAAAACACCTTCTTTGCCAAAGCGAGATTGCCTTTGGGGCCTCGCTGCTGGCAACGGCAGGACTCACCGGGGATTGATCTGTCCGGCGAGTCCTGGCGGCGGCAGATGGTTAGAGCGAGGCCAACACCTTTTCAAGGGCCTCGCGGCCTGGCCGGAGCGCCTCCACGGGCAGGTGAACCAACGGCGTGTCGGTGTAATGCAGCAGTTCGTGCAGGTCGGGCCGTTCGTGCTCATTGACGTAGATCAGCCCAGTGATGAACTGCTGGTTCTGGCGTGCTTCTTCCAGGGTGCGGAAAGCGTTGAGCTTGTCGGTCGGGTCGTAGTCGGGATCGAGCTTCTTCAGTACGATCTTCGAACCATCATGCATCGCGACCTGGAGTTCGCCTTCATACCGGCCATCAATGGTGATCTCGGCGTAGTCGGGGACGAAGTTCAGCTCGTTGAGCGGCGTCTCCTGCGCCTTGCCCCAACTGTAGCTTTTGGTCGAATCATCGTGGTTGTTGAAGGTCACGCACGGGCTGATGATGTCGAGCACGGCAATGCCCCGGTGGCTGAACGCCGCCTTCAGCAGGCTCTCGACCTGTTTGGGGTCGCCGGCGAAACTGCGCGCGACGAAAGTCGCGTTGGCGGCCAGCGCTTCCAAGCAGATGTCCAGCGGCGGCAGGTTGTTCACCCCCGCGTATTTGAGCTTCTGCCCCAGGTCGGCCGTGGCGCTGAATTGGCCTTTGGTCAAGCCGTAGACGCCGTTGTTTTCCACGATGTAAATCATCGGGACGTTGCGGCGCACGGCATGCTTGAACTGCCCGGTGCCGATGGACGCGGTGTCGCCGTCGCCGCTGACGCCGATGACCGTCAGATCACGATTCGCGACGGCCGCGCCGGTGGCCACCGCCGGCATCCGGCCATGCACGCTGTTGAACGCATGGCTCCAGCCCATGAAGTAGGCGGGCGATTTGCTGCTGCAACCGATGCCGCTCATCTTCACCACCTGGGTTTGATCCAGGCTCAACTCCCAGGCAACGTTCATGATGCGCTGGCTGATGCTATCATGGCCGCAGCCCTTGCACAGGGTGGATGGCGCAGCCTGGTAGACCTTCTTCTCCAGGCCCAAAGTATTGACTTTGGCGCCCCGGACGGGGGTTTCAACGGTTGTCATGGGGTCTACTCCTGTCACATCTGCTTCTGAATGGCGTCGGCGATCCACTCGGCGGCCAGGGGCCAACCATTGCATCGCGCGATCGAGGTCAGTTTGGCGCCACAGCACGGCTCTTCCGACAGCAAGATCAGATTCAACTGCCCGTCGCGGTTGTTCTCGACCACGAAGATGCGCTCGTGATCCCGGATGAAGTTATGCACATCATCATTGATCGGCAGCGCACGCAGCCGCAGGTAGCTGGTCTTGATCCCGGCCGCGGCCAACAGGTCGCGCGCCTCTTCGATCGCCGGATGATTCGAGCCGACGCTGATGATCCCGTAACTTGCGCCCGCGACCAATTCTACGATCGGCGCGGGCACGAGCTGGCGTGCGGTGTCGAATTTGCGTGCAATGCGCGTGAGATTGGCCTCCCAGTGTTCGGGTCGCTCGCTGTAACGCGCGTATTCGTCATGGCCGGTGCCGCGGGCGAAGTAGGCGGCCATCGGGTGCCGGGTGCCCGGCAGGGTGCGATAGGCGACGCCATCGCCATCCACGTCCTTGTAGCGCCCCCATGCGCCGCCCAACTCCCGGATTTGCTCGGCGGTCAACACCTTGCCGCGCGCCAACGGCTTGTCCGGGTAATCGAACGAGTCACTCGCCCAAACATTCATGCCCAGGTCCAGGTCGCTCAGGACCATCACCGGGGCCTGGAGCTGCTCCGCCAGGTCGAACGCGGCCCAACCAAACTCGAAGCATTCCTTCGGATCGGCCGGGAAAAGCAATACATGGCGGGTATCGCCGTGGCTCAGATAGTAGGCCGTCGAGATATCGCCCTGGCCGGTGCGCGTCGGCAGGCCGGTGCTCGGGCCGATGCGCTGGACGTCCCAGATCACCGCGGGCACTTCGGCGAAGTAGGCCAGGCCGACGAATTCGGCCATCAGATCCAGGCCGGGGCCAGAGGTGGCGGTCATGGCGCGGGCGCCGGCCCAGCCTGCGCCCACCACCATGCCGAGCGCGGCCAACTCATCTTCCGCCTGGATGATCGCGAAATTCGCCTTGCCGGTCTCCGGGTCGGTGCGCAGTTGCGGCAGGTATTTGCCCAGAGCATCAGACACGCTGGACGCCGGGGTGATCGGATACCAGGCCACCACGGTGACGCCGCCAAAGACAGAACCCAGGGCGGCGGCTGTGTTCCCGTCAATCAACACCTTCCCCTCGTTGAACCCGCTCATGCGTTCCACCCGGTAGGGGTCGGTCTTGACCAGATTTTTCGCGGCCCAGTCGTAGGCGCTGCGCACCATGCCCATGTTGAGTTGGATCGGCTTGGGCTTGCCGCCGAAGTTCCAGGCGATGGCATCCTCGATCTCGCGCATCTCGATGCCCAGGAGGAAGGCCAGCGCGCCGACATATATCATGTTCGCGATGTAATCACGCAACTCAAAGGGCAGGTTGGCGGCTTTGATCAACTGCCCGACCGGCACCGGGTAGTAGGTGACATCGTGTCGCCGCGCCGCAATCGGCAGGCTGTCGTCATAAATGACGATGCCGCCCGGCGCGACATTTGCCATGTCTTCTGCGACGGTGCGGCCATTCATGCACACGGCGACCTCGTAGGGATCCTTGCGGCCCCCATAGCCGTCTTTGCTCAGGCGGATGATGTACCAGGTGGGCAAGCCCTGGATGTTGCTGGGAAACAGGTTCTTGCCGTTTACCGGGATACCCATCTTGAACAATGCGCGCAGCAACACCAGATTACTCGTCTGGCTGCCCGAACCGTTGACCGTCGCGATGTTAATTGCGAAGTTGTTCGCCCATTCGCCGGCGGTCTGCAGCTGCTCCTTCTCGTTGGCGGGGGCCTCTTGAAGTGCAATACTCATATCACAACTCCTTGGGATACTTTGGGACTGGTTGGTATCGAAAGTTCGTGCGCGACACCCATCTTGTCAATCAGACGCATGTGTTGGATCAACAACTCCTTGCCGGCCGCGTGGTCGCCGGCTTCGATGGCCTTGACGATGCGCTCATGATAGCTCCACACCTCCTGTAAATAACTGTAGTCGGCGTATGTGTTGAGTTCGACCGCCTCGTAGGCGTCCCAGTAGGCGGCCAGCAGGCCCAGCACAAATGGATTTTCCAGGCGGCTGAAGATGGTAAGATGAAACTGGCGGTGCTCGGGATAAGGGATCTGAATGCGATCATAGGTGAGCTTGGCTTGCGCCTGATCTACCAATTCGTTGAGGTGCGCGATCTCTTCTGGGCGCAGCAGGCTCACGGCCTCCTCCCAGAACGCGGTCTCCAGGTGGATGCGCAGCGCGGCGAAGGCGCTAAACGCGCCGCGGTCGAGGGAGAGCGCGACCATCAGACTCAGGCGCACGGCGGGCAAGAAATCGTAGGGCAGACAGCGGATCCCCTTGCGCGGGCTGGCCTCCACCAGGCGGAGCATGCGCGCCACCTCAAACTGCTCGCGCAGCTTGCCGACGCTGATGCCGATCTCCGCGCCGATCTCGTCGAGCGACGGCAGGCGCGTGCCCGGCTGGCAACCTTGGGCCAGCAGATAGCGCAGGAATTCCGATTCAACCTGGGAAGCGATCATCGTAAAGTTGCCTATCAGTTCCGATTATTTCAATTTATTGGATCAATCAGATTGATAGTAGTATAACCCAGATCTGGCGTGGCGTCAAGTTGCGGAAAATTGTATGCGATCTGCTATTGACGCATGAACAAAGCCTGTATACTATGTACAGTTGCGGCGCGCACGTGGGCCGCCTGAGACCGCAGAAATGGAGAAACGACGATGGCAAAGAAACCGACCGATATCCCGGCGCACGTCCCTGCCGTGGGCAGCCCCGCGCCCGATTTTACCCTGACCGCCGATGATGGCGCGACTGTCCGGCTGAGTGACCTGCGCGGCCGGCGCGTGGTGCTCTATTTCTACCCGAAGGATGACACCCCCGGCTGCACCACCCAGGCTTGCGGCTTTCGGGACAATTACGTGGAGATCACCGAGAAGGACGCCGTGGTATTCGGCATCAGCCCGGACGGGGTTGGCAGCCACGTCAAATTCCGCACCAAGTTCAACCTCCCCTTCCGTCTGCTGGCGGATGAGGATCACGAGGTGGCGGAATTGTACGGCGTGTGGGGCGAGAAAAGCATGTACGGGAAGACCTATTTCGGCATCATCCGTTCGCATTTCGTGGTGGATGCCGAGGGCAACCTGGCCGATGTGCAATACAGCGTCAGCCCCGACGACAGCGTGGCGAACGCGCTGGCGACGTTGCGGCTGAGTTGAAATCCGCCGTGGCGTAGCGCAAGATGGCATCTTGCGCTACATTTTTGCGTGCCGCACGTGCCAGGCACTTGCGAAGTGCCTGGCACGTAACTGCGTGACCGCTTACCCCGCGATTTTTCCTCTGCCCCCGCGCCGTGTATAATCTCCTGACCGGGAGATCTCCGTGAACCTGTTGAGACGCCACCAGGCTGCCGCCGCCATCCTGACGCTCTTTGTTGTCCTGGGCGTCACCTACAGCATCATCGTGCCCATTTTCGAGGCGCCGGATGAGCTTTATCACTATCCCTTCGTGGCGCATCTGGCCCAAGGCGGGGGCTTGCCGATCCAGCGGCCTGTGCATCAGGAGATGTGGCAGCAGGAGGGCAGCCAGCCGCCGCTTTATTATGTCCTTGCGAGCGCACTCAACCGGTGGCTCGATCTATCCGATCTGCGGGCGATCTACCGCCCCAACCCGCACGCACGGGTCGGCATCCCCCTGGCGCACAACAACAAGAACATCGTCATCCACACCGACCGCGAAACATTCCCGTGGCGCGGCGCGGTCCTGGGCATACATCTGACCCGGCTCTTATCGCTGCTGCTGGCCGTCGGCACGCTGCTTTGCACCTATCACCTTGGCCGCGTCATCTTCCCGGAAGATCGGCGCGTTGCCATCGCCGCGCTGGCCTTCAACGCGTTCATCCCGATGTTCGTGTTCATCAGCGCCTCGGTCAACAACGACAACCTGGTCATCTTCCTCTCGTCATTGACCCTGGTACTGCTCGTGCGCGTGATCCGCCGCGGCGCAACTCCGCGGGCCTTGCTGCGGATCGGCGTCATCATCGGGCTGGCATGCCTGGCGAAGCTGGGCGCGCTGGCCCTGATTCCCCTGGCCGGCCTGGCGTTGTTGCTCCGGCATTTAGACGAACGCGCCCCGACAAGTCGGGGACTCTGGAATGTCGAACTGGCTCGGTCGGAGACCGGCCAAAGCGGGGAGGGCCTCCGGAATACCGAACTTGTTCGGCGGGTCTCGGCAAACCAGCGTCGTGTCTGGCTGTCGCGGTTGGCCGCGGACTACGCGCTCGTGCTCCTCCCGATCCTCCTGATCGCCGGTTGGTGGTATGTGCGCAACTGGATTTTGTACGACGACCCGACCGGCTTGAACGCGATGCTGGATATCGTCGGCCGGCGGCCGGCCCGGCCATCGCTGCGCGATCTCGCGGGCGAGTTCGAGGGGTTACGGATCAATTTCTGGGGATTGTTCGGGGTTGTCAATGTCCTTCTGCGCCCGACCTGGATCTATCGCGTGTTCGACGCGCTGACGATCATCGCAATGATCGGCGCGCCGCTCTGGGTCTGGCGCCGATGGCGCACACGGCAGCCTGTCCCCTGGCGCGAGATCGGCCTGCTCAGCACGTGGATGCTGGTCGAATTCGCGGCGTTGATTCGCTGGACAACCGAGACCTTTGCCTCACAGGGGCGGCTGTTTTTCCCGGCGTTGGCGCCGATCTGCCTGTTCCTGGCCACAGGCTTGCGGATCTGGTTCCCGTCGCGCTGGCAAGGCCGCGCCGTGCTGGCGCTTGCCGCGATGTTCCTGACACTCTCTGCCACTGCGCCGTTCACCTCGATTTTGCCGGCCTATGCCCGGCCGGTGATCCTGACTCACGCGGAGATTCCCCCGACCGCCCGCCGCTTCGATGTCACCTACGGCGATGTCGTGCGGCTGGTGGCGTTCGAGGTGGGCAAAACTGAGGTTCGGCCCGGCGAAGAATTGCCGGTGACGCTCTATTGGGAGGCGCTGAAGCCCACCACCGAAGACCTGAGCATCTTCGTGCAACTCGTGGCCGGGCAAGACACGATTCTGGGCCAGTCCGACAGCTATCCTGGCGGCGGCGCCTATCCGACCAGCATGTGGTCGCCTGGCGAGGTGATCCGCGATCAGTTCATGGTGCCGATACATCGCGGCACGCGCGTCCCCGAAGCGGCCACGCTGCTCGCCGGAATCTACCGCTACCAGACACAAACCCGGCTGCCGGCGACCGACAGTCGTGGTCAGGCCGTGACGCTGCCGGTGTTGGCGCGGGTCAAGCTGGCTGTCCCGACGCAGCCGCAAACTCCGGCGCATCCCATCCAGGCCAACCTGGCCGACCGGGTGCGCCTCATCGGATACGACCTGCCCGCGGGGCCGGTGCGCCCAGGGGCCGAGATCAAGTTGACCCTCTACTGGCAGGTATTGAACAAAGTTGGGGGGGATTATACGGTCTTCATCCACTTGCTGGATGGCAACGATGTGCAAATCGGACAAGGCGATGGGCCGCCCCTGAATAATACCTATCCGACCTCTTTTTGGGCGGCCGGCGAAAGCCTGGCCGACGCGCATCGCCTGACGATCCCGGCCAACGCCGCGCCGGGGCGCTATCGCATTGCCGTGGGGCTATACGATCCGATCAGCGGCCAGCGGCTGCCGGTGCTGGAGCCGCAAGAGACCCCGCCGACGAATCGAATCATCGTGGCCGCCCTCGAAGTCGCGCCGCAATAGCCCGCTGGCGCACCTATCGCCCGATCGGTAAGACGAGCGATTCCGGGTCTTGGCTCTGCGCGGCGCCCCCAAGCACAGTGACCGGCAGCTTTTGGAGCGTTTCCGCATCGTATACCTGTAGAGACAGGTACAGCTTGCCGGAATCCGCGCCGTCCGAAGGGGGCACGCCACTGTACTCCACAATCGTTGCCCCAGCCGGCCACAGCGGCGTCGGGAGCAAACCGCTATACGGTTCCATCTCGGTTTGGGCCAACACGTGCGGCGGCGCGCCATCGGCGACGAGCCGCAGGATATATTTATAGCGTTGCGCGAGGGGCGCGACCGGCTGCCAGTAAAGCGTCACCGGGAGGGCCAGTCCGGGCGCCAAAGGCCGGCCCACATCATATCCAATCAGGCGCACCTGGCCCGGCTGGCCGCCGAAGACGACATTCGTGGGGTGTTCAATCGCCGGCGGTGGCTGATCGCGCACCGGTGACACCGGCAAGAGCAGATAGAGGTTCATGTTCGAGCGAGAATGGGCGAAGGCGCGATCATCCGCCCGGAACATTTGGGTCAACCCGCTCGTGACCTCGGGGTCGGCCCCGCCCGCTTGAATCAGCCAAACGCGGCGGTGCCGCTGCGCCAACGCGACCAGTTCTTTTGCGAATTCAGCCCGCGGCAGGCCGACCAATTGCTGCGCCGCGCTTGCCGGCCGGCCTTCGACCGGTGACGACGGCGTCGGACAATTGAATCCAGCCTGCGCGCCATAGAGGCGTAACACGACCCGATCGAGCGTCTCTTTCGCTGCGGTCTGTGGCTTTGCCGGGGGCGCGTCTTTCGGGAATTCATCGGGCAAGCTGCGCCAGGTTGAGCCGTAGCCGGCGCGTTCGCCCTGTTCAATAGTCTCCAGCGGGAGATAGTAACGGTACAGACGCAGCCAGGGCAGGGGACGAAAGATCACCAGGTCGCCTGGCTGGACACGTTCTGCCAGATAGTCCCCCAACCCCCGCATATCCCCATTGTCATAGCGAGGCGACGTGTAAAAATTCACGGTGCTATAAACGGCGCCGGCCAACAGCACGGCCGCAACGAGCGCGCCAGCCCACCGCCGGATCTCCCACAGCCAGGCCACCCCCGCGCCCACCAGCAGCACGAAGAACCCGCTAACCAGGCTCATGTGGCGCGCGGTCATGTAGGCGGGCCGGATGGTATTGATGATGAGCAGGAGCGCCGGCGGGATGATCAGCAGCGCCGGCAGCAGCCAGCCCCGCGGCGTGGCAGAGCGGCGCGCCCAGACCAGCCCAACCAGCGCGCCCGTCGCAGCCACCGCGCCATACAATACATCCAGCGGCCACACCTGCGCAAAATCCACGCTTAGCCCCAGGCTGAACGCGTTGACCAGATCGGGGATCATGATGCGCGGAGAGATGGCGGCCCAATTCGTGCCCGCCCCCAAGTCGCGCGCCAGGAGCCAGAGCGCGATGCTGCCCGGCACAAGCGCCAGGGCCGCCAGACCGATTGCCGCGGCCACGGCCCAACCGCGGCGCTTTCGGCCAAGCTCTTGCAAGATAACCACCGCATGAACTGGCAAGAGCAGCGGCGCAAAGTAGTGAGAAGTCAGAAGCAGGGCCAGCGCCAGGCCATAGCCCGCCAGCCACACGCGGCGCCGGCCAGCCTGCGGCGTCGCGGCCCAACGCAACAGCAGATAAGAGCTCAACAGCGCCAACAGCCCGACCAGCGCATACATCCGCACTTCCTGGCCGAACCAGAGGTAGAACGGATTGATCGCCATCAGCAGCGCGGCCCAGATCGGGGTCAGCGCGGGCAGGATGCGCGACCGACCGCGCGTCAGGCGACGGGCAAAGACCCAGGCAACCGGGACCACGAGTGTCGCAGCAATCACGGACGGGAAACGCAAGGCAAACTCGCTCTCCCCGGCGGCGCGCAGCATCAGGCCCAGGAATACGAAATAGGCGAACGGGTGTTGATCGGTCGTCTTGATCCACATGACCCCATCGGTCAACGGCAGGCAGCCGGCGACGAGCTCGGGCCACGACGATTCCGCGCGCTGGAGGCTAAACGCCTCATCCAGCCAGAGGGCTTTGGTGTCCAGCCGCCACACCAGGCGCGCAAACGCCAGACAGACCACGAGCAACAAAACAAATCGTAGTATCCGCTGGCGGCCGGGATCAGGATGATTGCCGCGAAACAGATTGTGTCTCATTACAGGGGATTATGCACCATGATGCCGGATCAAGCAAGTCAGGGGCGCGGCAACGCGATGGATTCGGCCTCGATGCTGCTGCTGCCCAGCGCAACGTGATCGGCCCCGGTGGCAGTGGGCCGACGCGGCGCGCCGGGCCGGCTCGGATCGTAGACCGCGACGATCAAGTGGTAGCTGCCCGGCCGCGTCGCCGGGGGGATCGGCAGGCCGTAGCTGGCGACCTCGCCGGCCAACTCGGCCGGCGTGAGCGGCCGATCCACCTGCGCGATCAAACGGCCGGCGGGATCCAACAATTGCACAGTGGCCTTCACCACGCTGCCGGGCATCGCATCGGCTTGCCAGCGCAGATGCACGGCCAACACGCCCCCCGGAACGCTCGGCGTCTGCGATAAATTGACCGCAGTCAGCTTGATGCCGTCGAAAACCGCCCCGCTTGGCGACCATGCGCCTTCGGGCCGATCATAGATCTGAATCGGCCAATGGCGCGCCGTTTGTTCGGCGATCAACGGATAGCGCCGCGCCAGGCTGGCAGACGCCAGGCCCGCGTCATCCCAGGTGGGCTTTTCATCCACCACCAACACCACGCGCTCGACCCCCGCGGCGAGCAATTGCGCGACCTCTACCTCGGCGCGGCCTGCATCGTGAGGCGCCGGCGGCAAGACCAGGTGCGACACCGGGCCGCGATAGTAATACCACAACGCCGGATCGGGGTAGTTTTGCGCCAGCCGCACGCGTTCCGGCGGCCGACCGGATGTGACTTGCGCCAGCCGCGCCGAAAGCTGTCGCCACCCAGCCGTTTGAGTGAAATCTGGCCCGGTGGTGTATCGTGCCAGCGCCGCGCCTGCGCCGAGCAACAGGAGCGCCAAGCTGACCGCGGCCCAGGCAACGCGTACACGCCGCGCACGCGGAAGGGGGGCGGCTTCGGCGGGTGCAGGCGCCAGGCCGGCGGCCAACAGCAGGTAGAAGGCCGGCACGGCCGCAACCAGATACCGCTCGTTGAAGATGGGGCGGCTTTGCGCGCCGAGCCAGGTGGCGATGACGGGCAGCCCGCCGGTCAAGACGAGCAACAGCAGCATCTGCCGCTCACGGGCGCCGCGCCGGGCGAGACGCCACGCGCCGAGCAACGCCAGCGCGCCGCCGATGAGCGCCAGCGGCGCTTGCTCGCCCGCGCGGACAGCTTCGCCCAGCAGAAAGGCGCTGAGGGTACGACCCAGCATCGGCGCAAACGCCGGCGAGTCACCCGCGCCGCCGTAGCCGGTCAACGTACTGCGCGCGACGATCAACCAGGGCAGATAGAGGCTCCACAGCGCCAGTTGCGCGATCAACCAGCGCCACAGCCGGCGCCGCGCCGCCACAGCGCGCCAGCCGCTGGCTGCCATGAAAAGATTCTGGGCCGCCAGCGTGAAGATGGCGTAGTAGTGCGTGTGCAGCGCGAGCCAACTCACCGCCACGTATGCGCCCCAGGTTTTCCAACCGCCGCGCAGCCACGCTTCGAGCGCCAGCCATGTGCTCGCCAACGTCAACGCCAGGCTGATGCTGTACATGCGCGCGGTTTGGCTGGGTTCGATG
>CAZYHE010000054.1:0-2848 GCA_964647225.1 uncultured Anaerolineales bacterium | reverse complement strand
CGAGCGCCAGGCGGCGCGCCAGCCGCCAGAGGAGCGCCGTCGCCAGCACCCCCCACCAGACGCTGACAAACCGGAGCGCGAACTCGCGGTCGCCGGCCCACCCCATCCAGCTCTTCTGGATGAAATAGCTGGCAACCGGGTGCGGTTCACGCAAGCTCAGGGTCGCGGCCACGATGCCCGCATACGAGTGCTGGGTGAAGAAATAGCCGAACGCTTCATCCCCGCGCAACTCCGGCGCATCGAGCCGATACACCCGCAAGGCAAATGCGATCAGGATCACCGCCAACAAGGCCAGACGCCAGGCGGCGCGTTTCACGTCACCCGCCGGGATCGCGTCGCCACGCTTCGCGTGATGCCGGCGACCGCCAGCGCCAGCGTGCCGATCGAGAGCGCCGCGCCGAGAATCAACGAATCGGGCCGATAGATGAAACGCACGGTGTGCGCGCCGGGCGCCAGCGCGACGGCGCGGAAGATCAGGTCGGCGGGCAAAATGGGGGCCGGCGATCCATCCACCGTTGCGCGCCAACCGGGATAGTTAAGCTCGCCCAGCACCAGGATGCACGGCTGCCGGGTCGTGACATCCAGTTCCAGATGCTCCGGCGCGCGCTTTTTCCAGACGATCTGTCCATCACACGCACCTGCGCCGCTGACGCCCGGCGGCAGGCTGGGCAAGATGACCTGATCTGCGGGGAAATCGGCCGCGGCCAGGCGGGCCAACGTCTGCTCGCGCCCCGGTTCGACGATCACCCGGCCGGTCAGCCAGGCCCGCGGCCCGGTCTCCCGCAGGCGATAGACGTAGACCGGCTTACCCTCTCGCCCCGGCATTTCAGCCAACCGCTCGGCCGGCGCGTCCAACTCTTGCAACCACGAAAAGACGTACTTGACATTCAACAACCGCCAGGCGCGCGGGGTGGGCACACGGCGCAACCACTCTTCATAATCACGGAGTTGGAGCGGGCTGGCGCCCTTGATCTCTTCCAACGCGTACAGCAGCGCGTAGTTGGAGGATACGACATCATCGCTTGCGACGCGGAAGATCTCGGGATCAGCCTGCGCAAACGCCACGAGCGGCTGCAACGGCTGAAGGCTCAACCGATCCGGGGATGCGGCATAGTGCGTTGCATTGGCCGTGAACAGATCGAGCAGCAACAGCGCCAGCAGCAGCACGGGCTGCCGCGTCCGCAGGATGACGCCCGCCAGGGCCAGCAGGAGCGCCAGCCACAATGTGGCGCTCGTGAACCCCCAGAGCGCCTCGCGTCCCGCCTGATAGCCGACGAAGAAAGTCAGCGCCAGGATCAACGCGGCCGCCGCACTGATGAAATAGGCACGCTCCGGGCCTTGAGCTTGTCGAAAGGCCCCTTCGACAGGCTCAGGAGCCGTGGCCGACCCAGGGAGCGTGGGCTGGCGCTCCGTCTGCATCGCGGCCCACTGGCGCGCCAGCCACGCCGCGCCGTAGCCCGCCAGCAGCGCAACGGCCAGCGCCACCCAAAGGACGGTGCGTTCCTGCCCGCGGAACAGACCCCAACCGGGCGCCAGGAGATAGAATATCTGATAGAGACCGGCAAACTTCCCGAAAATCAGCAGCAGACCAAGCAGCAGCGCCCAGCCCCAAAAACTGATCGTGCGCCGGGCGGCCGGCGTTAGGCGCGAATCGCGCCGGGCGATCAATAGCGCGAACGCCGCCAACCCCAACGGCAGGATGCCGAGGTAGAGCGCCGGGAATTGGCCGCCGATCGCCGGCAGGATCAGTTGGAGCAGGTCGAAGGGCATGAAGCCGCGCCCCGCCTCCTCGAAGCCCAAATCCATGCGGATGGAACGCACGAGGAATTCGGCCGATGGCAGCAGTTGCACCGCCGCGATGCCGACCGCCACGACGGCCATCAGCAGGAGCAACAGCCCACCGCGGAGCCAAGCGCGGCGATCGGTCGGAATCTGCGGCCAGAAGCGAAACACGCCGAAGGCCACACTTGCATAGCCCACCAACAGTCCCGACTGCGGATGACCGGCCAACAGCGCCACGCCCAACAGCAGCCCCGCGCCGAGCGATCCGGCCAGGCCGGCGCGAAAATCGCCCGCGGCCAGACGCGCGCCGGCCAGGTCAAGCAGGAGCAAGATCAGTGGCAGCCAGACCTGCGTCTCCAGGATCGCCAACTGAAGCGGCGGGTAACTGGTCAGATAGCCGCCGAAGGTGAACGCGGCGGCCGCGATCAGCCCACCGATCCGCGACTGCGTCAAACGCCGCGCCAGCAGATAGGTGAAGATGGCGGCCAATCCGAAATGGGCGATGGCCTCCAGCTCGAGCGCGTGATAGGTGAAACCGCGGGCCGCGGTGAGTAACATGGTGAGCAGGCTGAGCGGATAGAAGACGGCGGACTGGATATCGGCAATGAAGGGATGACCGGAAAAGATCGCCGGATTCCACAGCGGGAGTTCGCCGTGCGCCAGCCGTGCGGCCTCATAGCGGGCGAAGGCAAAAAACTGAAAGGAGAAATCGCCGGGGGCAAAGACCAGACGGTCCCGGACGACGGGCGTCAGGTTGCGCCAAAAGAACAGCAGGCACAAACCGGCCAGCAGGAGGCTGTCGGCCAGATAGGTGATTTTGTGCTTCAAGTGGACTGGTCTCCGGGAACGAAAACGCGCTAGAGATGTTCATTTGAGCCCGACTGAAACTCCAGGGTTTCAGTCGGGCGGCCGATACCATTATGCCCCAGTGCATCTTCTTTTGCAAATCGGACCGGAATCACAGACCGATCATCCCCAACCGCGTCCCAGGCATCTACCTCCGAGATTCCTAGTTCTAACGGATTCTTGTAGTGTGCACTAACCGGGCGCGCGGGTGAGGTGTTCG
>CAZYHE010000053.1:11340-13698 GCA_964647225.1 uncultured Anaerolineales bacterium | reverse complement strand
TGCCGATTGACGACTGGGCCGGCCGCGGCGGGCTGGGCAGCCGGCTGCTCCAGCGCCACCGTATCGCGGCCTGCATCTTTGGCGGCGATTGGGAAGACCCCGACCTCAAAGATTCCAAAGAGATTGACAGCTATTTCATCGCAAACTATGGCGAGTCCATGATCAAGGTGGATTTGGGCGCGACGGAAAAATACCGGTATGTCCCCGGATTCCAGACCGGCGGCACCTTCGGCGTCAACTATCACACCGTGGACGACCGGCTGCTCAGCTACAATTATGCGTCGGTTTACCAGGAAGCAGATGTCCGCCGAGCGCAGCAACAGGCTTTCGTCCGCGATCACTATCTCAAGCAGTTCAACGAGGAGGTCATCGCGCCGAAGCGTTTCGCCCATTGCGGCGAACCATGCTCGGTTGCCTGCAAGAAGTACGACCGGGTCTACAAGAAGGACTACGAGCCGTACCAGGCGCTCGGCCCGCAGTGCGGCATCTTCGATCAGCGCGCCGCGGAAGAGCTGAACCACTTCGTGGACGCGATGGCGATGGATGCGATCCAGGCCGGCGGGCTGGCCGCGTGGATCATGGAGTTGGTGCGCGACGGGCTGATCCAGCCGGAGGAGTTCGGCTTCCCGCCCGCCAGCGAGATGCGCTTCGGCTTTGCCTCGGATACGGCCGCCTTCGACCTGGAGCTGGATTCGCGCCGCAACGCCGATTACGCATACCAGGTGCTTTTCGCCTTGCTGTTCGATACCCGCTGTGCGATCTTCCGTCGGGGGATGCGGGCGGCTGCGGCGGCGCTGGATGAGCGGCAGGGCCGCACGGATCATGGAACACGCATCACGGATCGCGCCGTCTACATCGCGCACGGCGAGCGCGGTTGCATGGCGCCCAACCAGTATTGGGTGCCCGGCATGTTCAGCCCGATGCCGATGATGGGCAAGTATTTCGTCCATTACGGCCTGGACTTCCTGCCCCCGCGCGCCCTCGGCAAGAAGTGCGTCGAACGCATGGTCTACGAGCTGTTCAACGAGAACAGCGGGGTCTGCCGCTTCCACCGCAAGTGGTCGGAGGTGATCGTGGACGATATCATCTCCGCCCATTATCGGTTCCCGGTGGATTACAAGGCGCACCAGTTCGAGTTGGCTCAGCAGATCTATGCGCTCGAAGGCGCCGCGGCCATGCCGTGGGAGGCCGAGCGGACGATTGACCTGATCTGGCGCTATCTCGAGGTGACCGGCAGCGAAAGTGATTTCAAAGATGGCGAGCTGCGGGCGTGGGTCGAGCGTTTCCGCGCCGACAAGTGGGGCGCGGCCCGCGCCTATTGGGACGAAGTGGCGGCGGGCATCTCTGCGGCGTTTGCGGCCGGGCCGGGCGCGATCAAGGATCAGCGCGCGCCGGGCCTCTCGAAGCAGTAATGCAAGCTGCCAGCTTGCGTCACAACTCTATTTCACGCACAGGGGGGCGAATCACATGAAAGGCATTATCCTCGCAGGCGGGGCAGGCACACGGCTCTATCCGCTGACCCTCAGCATCAGCAAGCAACTGCTGCCGGTCTATGACAAGCCGATGATCTACTACCCACTGTCCATGCTCATGTTGGCGGGCATCAGCGATATCCTGGTGATCAGCACGCCGGAGGCGCTGCCGCAGTTTCGCAGCCTGCTCCGGGACGGCCGCCAGTGGGGGCTGACATTGTCATATATCGAACAGACGGCCCCGCGCGGTCTGGCCGACGCCTTTATCGTGGGCCGCGAGTTCGTCGGCGGCCAGCCGGCCTGCCTGATCCTGGGCGACAACATCTTCTACGGCCACGGTCTGCCGGAGAAGCTACGCGCGGCGGCCCGCCTGACGGAAGGCGCGCGGGTGTTCGCGTATCCGGTCAAAGACCCGGAACGTTACGGCGTGATCGAGTTCGACGAGTCGGGCCGCGCCATTAGCATCGAGGAGAAGCCGAAGAAGCCGCGCTCGCACTATGCTGTCCCCGGCCTCTATTTCTACGATACGCAAGTATCGGAAATCGCCGCGAACCTGAAGCCGTCGCCGCGCGGCGAGCTGGAGATCACCGATGTCAATCGGATCTACCTGGAGCGCGGGCAGTTGAGCGTCGAGCCGTTGGGCCGGGGCTTCGCCTGGCTGGATGCCGGCACGCACGAGTCGCTGCTGCAAGCCGCCAACTTCGTCCAGGCGATGGAAGACCGCCAGGGGATGATGATCTCCTGCCCGGAAGAGATCGCGTATCGGATGGGGTACATCGGCCGGGAGGAACTGCGCGGGCTGGGTGAAACCATGCGCAGCAACTCATACGGTCAGTATTTGCTCCGGCTGATCGAAGAGGAAATCTCGCGGCCGTACGATGGGTGA
>CAZYHE010000053.1:2561-11240 GCA_964647225.1 uncultured Anaerolineales bacterium | reverse complement strand
GGAACCAGCACGACCTTCCCCGCGGTCTGCCGGCCCGCCAGCGCGCTGTGCGCGGCCGCAGCTTCGGCCAGGGGATAGGTCGCGCCGATGCGAGCTTTTAGCGCGCCAGATGCGATCATGTCGAGCACGGCGGTCGCGTGGCGCAGGTAGTCCGGCCGGGCCTGGGTGTAGGCGAAGAGCGATGGCCGGGTGACGAACAGCGAGCGCAGGCCGCCCAGCCGTTGGATGTCGAGCGGGGCCGGGAAGCCGGACGACTGGCCGAAGGAAACCAGGTAGCCGAGCGGCGCCAGGCAGTCCAGGCTTTTGTCGAAGGTGTCTTTGCCCACCGAATCGTAGACTGCCTGCACCCCCTTGCCCCCGGTGATCCGCTTGACCTCGGTCAGGAAATCCTGCTCCGTGTACAGGATGATTTCGTCTGCGCCCGCCTCACGCGCCAGCTTTGCCTTTTCTTCGGTGGAGGTCGTGCCGATCACCCGCGCGCCCTGCTGTTTGGCGATCTGGGTCAGCAGCAGACCGACGCCCCCGGCCGCGGCGTGCACCAGGCACCAATCGCCGGTTTTGAGCGGATAGGTGCGGGTGGCGAGCACGTGCGCGGTCATGCCCTGAATCATCGCCGCGACGCCTTGCTCAAAACTGACCGCCGCCGGGAGGAGGACCAGGCGGTCGCTGGGGACCAGGCAGTGGGTGGCGTATGCGCCCAGCCCGCTGAGGAACGCCACCCGGTCGCCGGGCTGCGCCTCAGTGACGCCCGGCCCGATGGCCTCCACCACGCCCGCGCCCTCGCTGCCGGGGATAGCGGGCAGGGGGATCTTGTACCATCCCAACCGCTGATAGACCTCGATGAAATTGACGCCGACCGCCGCCAGCTTGACCAGCGCCTGGCCGGGGCCGGGGGCCGGCGTCGGGCGTTCCTCAAACTTCAATACCTCAGGGCCGCCGAATTCCGAATAGACAATCGCGTGCATTTCTTTTTTACCTCCACAGGGGCATGGCCGTGCGCCCCGACAAATTAAGATACCCTGGGATCATATGCCGCGGCGAGACGATCCGCCGCAGTTGGGGTTACTGTACGGCGATCGGCGCCGGCCGTCTGTAGCAGCGCTAACAACTCGCACAACATCATGGCCGTCGCGCCCCAGACCTTGTGCGGCCCCACCGCGTAAAACGGCACGCGCACGGTCGCGCCGCGGATTTCCCACAACTCTTCCCGACGGGTGTCGGGCGCCAGTAGCAGCGCCAGCGGCGCCTCGATGACTTCGGCGACCTCGTGGGGGTTGGGAATGAAATCGGGGCGCGCCGCGGCCAGGGCCACGGTCGGGTAGACGCAGAAGCCGCTCGGTGGGATGTAGAGGGGCGAGAGCGCGCCGATGACCTCCAACCGCGCCGGCATGATGCCCACTTCTTCCCATCCCTCGCGCAAGGCCGCAGCGATGGCGTCTTCGCCTTCATCCAGGCTGCCGCCCGGAAACGAAATCTGCCCGCGGTGGCTGTCCACCGAATCGGTGCGGCGGGTGAGCACCAGGCACGGCTCGCCGCCGCAAGGATAGATCAACACCAGCACGCCGGCCCGGCGGCAATTCAGGTTCGGGTCGAGAATGCGATTCGTGCCGGGCCGCGGTTGAGGCGACATAGCGAGTTGGGCGGGCAGGCCGGGCAATGGTTGCGCCAGCGCGGCGCGCAGGTTGGCAAAGGTTGCGATGTCGTTGGGTGATGTCATGGCCCTATTCTGTCATTCATCCCGAATGTGAGTTGTCGGCCCGGTTGCGCAATTCGCGCATCAGCCGGCGCCAGGTCGCCTGCACGCCCTGCGCCTCCTGCGTCGGGATCGGCCGGCGGTCATAGCGCGCAGCCTGGAAAGCCGTGGTGAGCGCCTCGACATCCAGCTCGGCTTCGGGCCATTCGGTTTCCAGCCGCTGCGCGAACTCCGCGGGGGTCTGATGCGGCGGCCGCGCCAGGCCGCGCTCCGCGGCGCGGCCGACCATGCGCAGGTAGAAGTAGCGGACGCGCTCGCGCGGGGTCAGCGCGCTGACGCGCACGGCCGGCAACTGGAGCGCCGCGGATGCCCTGGCGCGCGCTTGCTGCACCCGCTGGCTCACGGCGGCCGCGGCCGTTTGCAACGCGGTGTGGATCCTGGCCCAGCGCGCCCGCCACCAGTAACGCAGCCGTTGCAGCCAGTCGGCCGGCCGGCCGCGCAACATACCGTGCGCGCTCAGGTAAGTCAGCCCGAAGTAGAGGACGATCAGCGCGACGATGAGCCACAAGATCGCGCCGCCCAGCCAATCGGGGAGCCGGCTGGCCATCTCGGCCTGGGTGGGGATCTCCGGGGCGGCGGCCAGAGGCGCGGGCGGCGGCTCACCCGACTGCATCAGGAGCCGGAGCGGCCAGAGGAGCAGCGCCAGGAGCGCGGTCAGCAGGAACAGCAGCAGATAGCCCAGCCGCATCACCAGGGCCAGCACCGCTTCGAGCGCGGCCGAGAGCCAGCTCGTCGTCCCCATCGGCAGGAGCGCGGCGACCACGCCGATCAACAGCACGGCGAACAGGCTGTTCACGTGCCAGCGTCGCAGCACGACCGGCTGCACCTCGATGTCCTGGTTGTACCAGCGCCCGCGCAAGACGGCCAGCCGTCCCTGGCTGATCAGCAGCAGCCCGGCCAGAAAATAGCAGATCAGCGCCAGCAGCAACTCCGGCGGGAGGCCCAGCCCACTAAGCCCCAGCCGCAGCGTCCCGGACGCGAGGAGCGACAGGTCTACCTGCGACAGCGACGCGAAGAAGACCAAGAGGATCCCGCCGACGGTCCAGCGCGTGACGAACCGGGTCACGATGTCGCCGCGCGAGGTTGTGCGGCCGATGCGCAGTTGGCTGCGGCTTTCGCCCCACAGCGGGCTGTCGTGCGCCGCGATCTCGTCGGGCTGGAGCGCCAGATCCAGGAAATCGCCGGTCATGCCGACCGCCAGCCCCCAGGCGATCACCATCCAGATGCCGAGGAACACGAATTGGGCGTCCAGGAAGGCGGCCGGCTGACGCAGCCAGGTCTGCACCGCGGCCAGCCCCGGCCAGCCGGTGCCAAAAGTCCACACCACCACCCGGAAGAGCGCCAGCAAGATCAGGATTTCACCCAGGCGGTAGACCAGCCCGCGGCGGTCGCGCCAGGCGGGCCGGCCAAGCTGCAACGTGCTGTAGACCCCTTCCAGGGCAACCGCGAAGGCGAACGGCAGCGTATAGTCCAGCCGCCACGACGCGGCGAACAGATGCAACATTGCCAGCGGCCCGCCGACCACACTGGCCGCGACGAGCGCGATCAGCAGCGGGCGGAAGATGCTCCCCACCCAGGCCGCATCGAAAAAGTCCTGATATCCCGGTCGGCGCGGCGGCACCGTGGAATGCGGAGTGCGGAGTGCGGAGTGCGGAATGTGATCGGCGCTCTGCACTTCGCGGTCGGCGATCTCCTCGCCGGTGCGCGCCCCCGAAGGATCTGTGTTCATCTGTGTCAATCTGCGTCCTGTTCTTATCCATCACGGCGCTGCGCCGCGGCGTGAACAATCGTCCTGCGGGACGGTTCTAGCGGTCGCCCCTACCCAATCGCGCCGCGCACCCGTTGACTGGTGCCCCACCGCTTCAGATCGCTCTCGCTTGCCACCAGATGCGCCGCGACCCCGAGCTGCCTGGCCCGCTCGCGGATCGCCCCAAACTGGCCGTGGGGTTCGGCAACGACCAGCACCGGGTTCAGGCCGGCCCGCAACAGCCGATGCAGCGCCCGGCAGGTCTCCTCGTCGCCGGTGGGGCTGATCGCGATGACTGTGGTGCCCCAGCTCAGCCCCAGGGCGGCGGTGGGCAGCCACTCGGCCAGCGGCGGGAGGTCGGTCGTCTCGACGCGCGCCAGCCATTCCAGGAGCTTCATCAGATGCACGCGGCCGGGGCGCGGCGGGATCGTCCAGCGGGAGATGCCGGTGAGGGGGTCGGCGCCGTTGCAGCCCAGCCCCACCGCCTGCCGCTGATCCACCAGATAGTTCGCCAACGATGCGGCCACCACGATGGCCCACTCGCTGGCGTTGAAGCGCAGTTGCGGCGTATATGTGCGCGCGCTGAGATCGAGGAAGATGATGCTGTTCAGCGAGACGGCGGGTTCGTACTTCTTGACCTGAAGCTGGCTGGCGTGGGCGCTGCTCTTCCAGTCAATCGCGCGCAGCGGGTCGCCGCGTTGATATTCCCGTTTGCCCATCACGCGCGCGGGATCGGCGAAGATGGGCTGCTGGCTCCGGATCGTGCCGTGCGGCGCGCGTGAGGCCAGATCCACATGCGTCAGCGGAATCACGCGCGGGTAGACGGTCAGATGGTCGAGCGTTTCCAGCCGGCCCTGCGCCTCGGCAAAGCCGAAGAGGTCGCCGGTGCTCATGGCGGTGGGACCGATCGGGTAATACCCGCGCTGGCGTCCCTGTAAATCGTAATGCACTTCGACGCGCTCTTTTGGCCGCAGCGAGATGACCTGATGCACCGCGGCGCCCGTGGAGATGCTCAGCGACGGCGTCTCCTCGATCCGCAGCCACGGCACGGGCCACCAGCTCGTGTTCACGATCTCGATCTCGACCCGGCTCGTCTCGCCCAGGAAGATGTGATCGGTGAAGCGGCGCTGCACGTGCAGCCGGGGGAAGCTGCGGCCGGTCCACCAGCGCGCCAGGAGATAGACGCCGGCCAGCACGTACACGATGTAGAAGACGAAGTCCACCCGCAGGAGCACGGCGATGAGGAGCAGGATCAGCAGCAGGAGCGGGATGTCGGACATGGTGATCAGGCTGCTTCGCTGGTTGTGGCTGGTCGCTCTGCGCGGCCGGCCCCGGCGATGACGACCACATACTCGCCTTTGGGCGGGGTCGCGCGCACGGCCGCCAGCAATTCCGACAGCGTGCCGCGCTGGAATGACTCATGAATCTTGGTCAATTCGTGCGCCAGGGCCGCGTCCCGGTCGCCGTAGACGAGGAGCGCATCGGCCAGCAGCGCTTCCACGCGGTAAGGGCTTTCGTAGAAGATCAACGTGTGCGGCGAATCGCGATCCACCTCCAGGAAGCGGCGCCGCGGGCCGGGCTTGTGCGGCGGGAAGCCCCGATAGGTGAAGCTGTGTACCGGCAGGCCCGACAGCACGACGGCCATCACCAGCGCGGCCGGGCCGGGGATCATCGTTACTTCGACTCCGGCGCTGATCGCGCGGCGCACGATCGAGAAGCCCGGATCGGAGATGCCCGGCGTGCCCGCCTCCGTGACCACTGCCACCGACTTGCCTTCCTCCAGCAGCGCCATGATCCGCCCGCCGGCGCGGTCTTCGTTGTGCTCGTGGAAGGTAACCTGCGGCTTGTGGATGTCGAAGTGTTTCAGGAGGATGCCCGTTCTGCGCGTGTCTTCGCTGGCGACCACATCCACGGCGCGCAACGTTTCGAGCGCCCGCAAGGTGATGTCGCCCAGGTTGCCGATGGGGGTTGCGACCAGGTAAAGCATCATTAATTCTACTCGATTTTGCCGATGTCCAGCGGCACGTTGCTCAAAAGTTCGGCGATGATCTTCGGCGCGGTGCGCCCGCGCAGCGAGCTTTCCGGGTGGACGAGGCAGCGGTGCGCCAGGCAGAGCGGCGCCAGCTTTTTGACATCATCCGGCAGCACATAATCGCGGCCATGGATCAGCGCCCACGCCTGGCTGGCCTTGTAGATCGCCAGGCTGCCACGTGGGCTGGCGCCCAGCAGCAGGTCGGGCTGCGTGCGCGTGGCGTTGACCAGCCGCACGATGTAGTCGCGCACGGTGTCATCCACATGCACATCCCAAACCTGCCGCGCCAGTTCTGGCAGCGCGGCGCCTTCCACCACGGGGGCCAACGTTTCGATGGGATGCTGCTGGCGCAGGTTGACCAACATCCGGCTTTCGGTCGCGGGATCGAGATAGCCGAGCCTGAGCTTCAGCAGGAACCGGTCAAGCTGCGCTTCAGGCAGGGGGAAGGTGCCTTCGTACTCGACCGGGTTTTGCGTCGCCAGCACGATGAAGGGCCGGTTGAGCGGCCGCGTGATGCCATCCACGGTGATCTGCCGCTCGCCCATGCACTCCAGGAGGGCCGCCTGGGTGCGCGGGGTGGCGCGGTTGATCTCGTCGGCCAGGAGGACGTTGGCGAAGGCCGGCCCCGGGATGAACTCGAAGCGGCCCGCGCCCTGGTTGTAGACCGACACACCGGTCACATCGTTCGGCAGCAGGTCGGGGGTGCATTGCAGGCGCTTGAAGGTGGCGTCAATCGAGACGGCCAGCGCCCGCGCCAGCATCGTCTTGCCGACGCCCGGCACATCCTCGATGAGCACGTGCCCTTCGCACAGCAGCGCGGTCAGCAGCAGCTCGATGGCCTCGCGCTGCCCCACGATGACCTTTTCGACGTTGGTGAGGATCTTTTCGCTGAAAGCCTGGATCGTGTCCAAGGAAAGCCCTTTCGATGCCCAAGCACGGGGGCATTCTATGAAACGGTAGAGATGAGCGAATTGTACCACACCCCGCGGGAGGCAACAAACCGATCTCAAAACTGGGGCGCGTTTGTCACCCTGAGCGAGTCAATGGCCCAACTCAAGTGACCGCGGAACACC
Organism: uncultured Anaerolineales bacterium; assembly: GCA_964647225.1. Lineage (GTDB taxonomy): Bacteria > Chloroflexota > Anaerolineae > CG2-30-64-16 > CG2-30-64-16 > CAZYHE01. The sequence continues at coordinate 4,635 of CAZYHE010000053.1, read as the reverse complement.
AGCGAAGGGGCTGGGCGTGCAACGAGATGCTTCGGCCCAAACGACGGGCCTCACGGCGAAGCCAGTGACAATCGGGCAGCGCGGGAACTAAAACGTTCCTGCAAAACTGGTTGTCTGAGTTAGCTTGGGGTATACTACGAAGCATTCTTTCCGAGGAACACCGGAGGCAGCATGTCGCGCATCGTCTATTCAACCGATCCAGCACCGACCGTTCTTTGCCCGCGGTGCGGCCGCCAGCCCTGCGTCTGCCAGAAGATTGACATGGCCCCGCGGCAGCAGGTGGCCTACGTCAAGCGTGATCGCAAGGGGCGGGCGGGCAAGACCGTGACCGTCATCTATGGTTTGCAGCACACGCCGGCCTCTTACAAGGACCTGCTCACTGCGTTGAAAGAAAGCTGCGGCGCGGGCGGCACGCTTAAAGATAACGAGTTGGAGATCCAGGGCGACCAACGCGAGAAGGTCGCAGCCAAGCTGCAAGAGCTGGGCTACAAAGTAAAATTCGTGGGTGGATGACCATGCGATCATACAATCCTGTTACATCAGACATCGTCGCGCAACTCGCCGCCATCGTCGGCCCGCAAAACCTGATCTTCGCCGAGCCAGAGCGGATGGTGGATTATGCGCACGACGAGTCCTTCGCGCGGGAGCACGACTACGTGCCCGAAGTGGTCGTCAAGCCGACCAGCGCCGCGGAGATCTCTGCGATCATGCAGTTGGCAAACCGGGAGGGCATCCCCGTGACCCCGCGCGGGGCCGGGTCGGGGCTTTCCGGCGGCGCGGTGGCGGTCTGCGGCGGCATCCTGCTCTCGGTCGAGCGGATGAACCGCATCCTGGAGCTTGACCTGGAAAACCTGGTCGTCGTGGTCGAGCCGGGGGTCATCACGAACGAGCTGAGCGAGGCGGTGCGGGCGCACGGGCTGTTCTACGCCGGCTACCCGATGAGCGTGGAGTTGTGCTACATCGGCGGCAACGTCGCGGAGAACGCGGGCGGGGGCCGGGCCGTGAAGTACGGCGTGACGGGGCGCTATGTGTTGGGGCTGGAGGTGGTGCTGCCCACGGGCGAGATCGTGCAGTTCGGCGGCAAACGGCTCAAAGACGTCACCGGCTACGATCTGACGCACTTGATGGTCGGTTCGGAAGGCACGTTGGGCATCTTCACCAAGATCATCTTGCGGCTGCTGCCCGCGCCGGCCGCCAGCGCGGTGTTGCTGGCCCCCTTCGCCGACGCGTACACCGCGATCCATGCCGTGCCGCGCATCATCCAGCAGGGGCATCTCGTGCCGTCGGCGGTCGAGTTCATGGATCAGGCCGCCATGACGTTGTCGTACCAGTTCACGCAAGAGAAGCTGCCCCATCGCGCGGCGCGGGAGCTGCTCCTGGTGGAGGTGGACGGCTACGGCCCGGCCGAGGTGGAGGCGCAACAGGAAACCCTGGCGCAACTGTTGATCGAGGCCGGCGCGCTGGACATCTACATCGGCAACACGCCCGCGCTGGCCCGCAAGATGTGGCTGCCGCGCCAGAAGATCGGCGAGGCGTTCAGCTCGATGGGGGTGGATCAACTGGACGAGGACATGGTCGTGCCGCTGTCGGAGATCCCGCCGCTGCTGCCCAAGCTCGAAGCGTTGGCCGCCCGGCACCATATGAAGCCGTTCTGCTTCGGGCACGTGGCCGATGGCAACATGCATCTGCACACGATGGCCGAGCCGGGGGTCTCGCACGCGGCGTGGCGGACGGCCTGCAAGGCATTCCTGACGGAGCTTTACACACTGGTCGTCAGCCTGGGCGGCACGATCAGCGGCGAGCACGGCATCGGCTCCAAGCGCGCGCCCTACCTGTCCATCGCGCTCGACCCAACGGTGATCGCGCTGCACCGCCGGATCAAGGCCGCGTTCGATCCGCTGAACATCCTCAATCCGGGGAAAATCTTCCCGGATACGACCGGCGATTGAAATCGCGGCTGAGGGGCCTGCGGCCGGGCGTCCACCTTCGTGGACGCGGCTGTGCGGGCCTGGTCGGCGCCGGCCGACCTCGCGGCGGATCGCCCCTTCGCCCCGAATTCATTCGGCGGCTGGGG
>CAZYHE010000053.1:0-2551 GCA_964647225.1 uncultured Anaerolineales bacterium | reverse complement strand
CTGGCTACTTCGGCGCGGGCGTGACCGGCGACCCGATCACGGCGTCGGCCGGCAGCTTGGCGCCCGGCCCGAAGAGAAAGACCGACCGCCACGGCTGGTACTTGCTGACGAACTTCTCCTCGCTTACCTTGCCGTCGCCGGTGCGGATGGTGCGCACCACCACCACATCCTGGCCGTCCTTCTCCCAATCCACCTGCTTGATCGTCCCGCGCGGCAGCGAGCTGTCTTCCTGGTAGATCGGCGGCTCCGGCTTCTGAACGTTGCTGATCTCCGGCTTGGTCCGGGTCACAGTGCGATCGGGGCGTGTGCCGTAGAAGTAAAAGGTGATGCTCCCCTTGGTCGTGTTGACCTCCGGCTTGATCAGCAGGAATGCGCCGGTGTCATTCTTGAAACGGAAGTCCACACCGGGCGTATAGATCGTGGCATCCAGGCCCGGTTCGCCGTACCAACTCACCACGTAACTGTGCGTGTGCCGTTCGGTGATTGGGAAGCCGCCGTCCACGGCGGCCCGAAATGCTGTGGTAGACACCTGGCACACCCCGCCGCCGACCCCCACCTCGGTGCGGTCGCCGCGGATGATCAACGAATCCACGAAACCATTCTCCGCGCTCACATCACCCACGATCTTGTTGAACGAGAATTCTGCGTTCGGCGGGATGATCGCCCCCTGGAATTTTTGCGCCGCATTGACGATGTTATGCACGCGTTCGGCGCTCGATCCGGCAAAATAGGTGGTCCCGGCGGTCACCAATTCCTTGATGCCCAACTCGGCAATCGCGGTGCTGTCAATCTTGGGCTTGATGGCCTTCACCGGCAGGCTGATGGTGACCGGTTCGCCGGGGGTGAGGGCCAGCAGCCCGACCAGCGTTTGTGAGATCACGGCGGTCGCGCCTTTGATATCCACGGCGCGGCCCGCCTGGCTGGGCTTCAGGACGACGACCTGCTTCGTCTTGGCATCGTAATCGAGGCTGGCGTCCTGGGCGGTCGTATCGAACTGCTTCGCGAGGCCCTGTACATGCGCGGTGATGGGGGCGTCATCCGCCTGCACCGCCAGGCCAAGTATGCCCTCCACGCCAGGCGCCGGGGAAAGCCGCAGCCAGGCGCGCAAAGTGGCGCGCTCAATGGTCGAACGTTGGGCATCTGCGGCGCCCTCAAGGGACAGGACAATCGGGTGGCTGAGCAACGCATTGGCCTGCGCGACCGCCGCCGCCACGGTGGTCACCACCGGCTGGCGTTCTTCGACGACCAGCGGCACGATGCCGCCGTGATCGCTGCGCAACATCGTGAGGACCGCCGCGCGCGTGGCCTCGAGATCCATCAGCCGGCCAGCCGCACCTGGAACGCCGGTGACGCCGGCATCCGAAAATGTGAGCGTGCCCTCGCGCGGCGGTTGATCCACCTCGCGCGCGATCTGTTTGAGGAGGATCGCCAGGCGGTTCTCGTCGAACTGGCGGATCGGTTCGACCACCGCGCCGAAACGCCACGCTTCCCACTGGTCGGTCAAGTCGCGGCGCAGACGGTTTAGCCCATCGGCCACGCTGGCGCGGCCGGTGGGCGCGTTTCCGCGCCGGCCGACCTGATAAGCCGCGGCCGCGGTGGCGCGCGCATCCACCGACACGCCCAAATCGCCGGGAGAAAAGGTCCAGGAGCGCGTGTCGTAGCGCAGCGTGATCAACGCGGCCCGCGCCGGGGTTGCGAGCCGGCCCTGCAACAACTTTGTGGCTTCGTCGAGGGTCAGGCCGCCGAGCGGGAGACGGTTTAAACCGTCGGCGACCTCGACCCCTTCGTAGATGCGGTCGGCGTAGCGGAACTGGTAGGCGACCGGGATCGCCGCGACCGCCGCCGCCGCCAGGCAGATGATCCACCAGACGACGATCCAGATGCCCCACCGGAAGCCCGAACGTTTCTTGCCGGTCATTGCTGCCCCACGCACCATTATGTCATGCTGAGCGAGTCTACGACTCAAGGTCAGTTGCGGCAAACGATCAGCGAAGCATCTCAGCGACGGGGATTATTAAGTAGACCCTTCGCTGGTGGTATGTTGCAACTTACCGCTTGTCGTTAACCCGCTCAGGGTGACATGCCTCCAATAGTTTGCGCCACACCATGCTGGCCCTCAGATGGCCTGTCTTCTCAGCGCCGCGATCTGCGCCGCGACCGCGGCGCGCGCGGTGCCGCCGATGGTCGCGCGCTGCTCCACCGACTGCTCGGCGTTCCACACCGCGGCGCACTCGGCGGTGAAGACAGGGCTGATGGCCTGCAAATCGGCCAGCGGCACCGCGCTGAGCGCGCAGCCCAACTCCTCGGCCCGGCGCACGACCTGCCCGACCAGGTGATGGCTCTGGCGGAAGGGCACACCGCGGCGGACGAGCCAGTCGGCCAGGTCGGTCGCCAGCAGTTCATCGCCGAGCGCCGCGGCCATCCGGCCGGGGCGGATCGTCAGCGTCTCCAAAATCCCCTGCGCCACCGGCAAGACGAGCGCGAGGGTGTCTACCGCGTCGAAAAGCGGCTCTTTGTCCTCTTGCAGGTCTTTATCATACGATGTGGGCAG
>CAZYHE010000052.1:4813-13707 GCA_964647225.1 uncultured Anaerolineales bacterium | reverse complement strand
AGCCGCGGGAGCGCGGCTTTGCGATGGTTGCAGCTACTTGCAGTGATCGGAAGCGCGCTGCTGGCCTTAGCTTTTGGTTCGATCGTGGTTGACGGGCAAGCCCCCGACGTACTCCAAGACCCGATCGTGCTCGGCGCATGGCTGTACGAAGGACACTGCGTCGCCTGTCATGGCCCCTACGCGAAAGCGCGCCTGGCCGGACTGTATGACGACGAAGCTGACCTGCGCGCAGCTATCGAGGGTGGCGGCCGCGGCTGTCAAGTCGCGTGGAGCACACGCAATGGCGGCCCGCTGCGCAGCGCCGAGATCAAGGCGCTGGCCCAATACATGCTCACCTGGGAGGAACTGGGCGCGGCGCCCAATCTCTCACCGTTGCCGCCCCAGCCCACCGCCACCCCGACACCGCTCCCGGCGCCGGGGGCAGGCACCGCGGCGATCAGGGACGCCACGCCGACTCCGACGCCCGCTCCCGAACTAGACCCCCAGATACGCCTGATCATCGAAGGGAGCGAACTGGCGCGCGGGGCCTGGCTCTTCACCCAAAATTGCTACCGCTGCCACCTGGATTACGGCTACTCCCGGATGGCGCGTGCCCTCTCTGCGCAAAAAGTCGAGGCCGCCGTCAAGAGCGGCAAGATCGGCACTTCGATGCCCGCCTTCAGCCGTCGAGAAGGCGGCGACCTGAGCATCAGCGACATTCGCAGCATCGTGCGCTATGTCATGGCATTCGAGCAGCTTGACGCATCGCCCGCGCTGCCCGCTGGTCTCTTCAGGCCGCCGACACCCGATCCCAGCAAGCTGGCGATGATCCCGCTGCCCGATATCCCCCGTGCGAGCGGCAATGCCCGCGCGGGCGCGCGCTGGTATGTGCAACGCTGCGCCCGCTGCCACGGCCTGGCCGGGGAAGGCGGCATCGGCCCGATCCTCGCCAAGCCCTGGCCCTCCGTCCGGCCCGATCTGACCGTCAAAGCCGCCATCGCCGCGGGCGTGCCGGGCACGGCCATGCGCCCCTGGGATCAGGCCGCTGGCGGCGAGCTGACCGGGCAGCAGGTGGATGATCTGGTCGTCTATATCCTCCAGATGACGCCCCCCTGAGAATCACCGCAAAGAGGTCGAGAAGATCCATCCAACCGCGAACCCCCGCATGGTTCGGCGTTAGGGAACACATCAACACGGTCGTTTGGGATACGGTCCTCGGATCGAATATAATGGGGACGGTCAGGCCGGGCCGCGCGCTGGCAGCGGTCGTGGTTGTCATCTATCATTCTCAGGTGTCGGCGGTGCAGGGAGCGAAAGTATGATCACCATCGCAGTCATTGACGGCATGGGCGGCGGCATCGGCGTCCAGATCGTGACCCAGCTCCGCCAGGAGTTGCCGTTGGACGTGGAGATCCTGGCGTTGGGCGCCAACGCGGTCGCCACCGACCGCATGATGCAAGCGAAAGCCAGCCGCGGGGCCAGCGGTGAGAATGCAATCCGCGTCTCGGTCAACCTGGCCGACTTTATCCTCGCGCCCATCGGCGCGGTGATCCCCAACTCGATGATGGGCGAGATCACACCGGCCATCGCCGAGGCCGTGGCGACCGCGCGCGGCTATAAACTGCTGTTGCCGGTGAACCAGCCGCACTTCGAGATCGTCGGCATCGAGTGGAAGGCGCTGACCAAGCAGATTAGCGCAGCCATCGCGGTGATTCGCGAGCGCGGGCGATCTGCACCGGCGTGATCACGTTTTTGACAGCGTCGCCTATTCGCGATATACTCATACTATCCAGTGGCATGAAGCCGTCTGGACACAGTAGCATAGGAAACAGGTCATGAAGACCACTGCCCCTGACATGAGGTCGAGGCGCTGTGGTCTTTTTTGTTGCGATCGGAGGTCATCCCATGTGCGAAGCGACTGTACTGGTCACAGCGGCCAACGGCGAGCACGTGCTGATGCGCGACGTCATGCAGGTGCGGCCGGAGGGGGAACTGCTGCTGTTTGCATCCTTGCTGGGCGAACAAAAGCTGGTGCGAGGGCGCATTGACAAGATTGACCTGCTCAAGCATCGCATCTATGTTACGCCGCTGCCGGAGCCTGCCCCGGCTGGTTAGCGCTATCCCGTGGCGTCGGGTCTTGAGCCTGTCTGCTGCCCATCAAACAACTGCATACACTCGATCGAGGCCATGAAGGTCGTTCCCGGCGTGAAGCTGGACGTTCCTGCATGGCCTTTTTGTTTCCCTATCCGGAGGTGACGGATGCCCATGAGCGACATCGAGAAGCTGCGCGTGCTGCTGCCGCACTGGCTGGAGCACAACGCATCCCACGCTGACGACTATCGCGCCTGGATCGAGCGGCTGGCCGCGGCCGGCGATCCGTACGCGGCTGAGCGCCTGGCCGCGGCGGTCGAGAAGCTGGCCGGCGTCAACCGCGATCTGGAGAGTCTGCTGGCACACCTGGGTGGAGCGATGGCGGTCGGGGAGCACACCCACCCGCACGAGCAGCATGAGTGCCAGCACCACGAGCATTGACGCCGCGCCCCACATTGGAGACAGAACTCATGCATGACCTTGAAACGACCCAAGCGATTGATTCACAGGCTATACTGCAACTGCGCCGCCAGGTTTCGGAACTGGCGCGCGGTTATCGCACCGCCCAAGTGCTCCTGACCTGCGTCGAGCTTGGCGTCTTCGATGCGATCGCCGCGGGCGCGGCCGCCGAAGGCGAGATCGTCGCGGCGACCGGCTGCGACCCCCGCGGCATGGGGCTGCTGCTCAACACCGCGGCCAGCATCGGCCTGCTGGAGAAGCGGGAGGGCCGCTTCGCCAACAGCGAGTTGGCGGCGACGTGTCTGATCCGGGGCGGCGCGGGCGCCATGGCCGGCAGCTTGCGGCTGGAAGCCGCGTTCTATCGCCGTTGGGAGCGTCTGGCCGACGCCGTGCGCACCGGCCAACGTCCGGCAGAAGACCGCCGCGACGAGAGCGCCGGCGACTGGGTGCGCAACTTCGTCTACGGTCTCTACGACATGGCGCGGCCGGTCGCGCCGGTCATCGCCGCGGCGCTCGATCTGCCCGATGACCGGCCGCTGCGCGTCATTGACGTGGGCGGCTGTCACGCGGCGTACAGCATGGCGTTGGCCCGCCGCTGCCCGCGCCTCACCGCGGTCGTGTTCGAGCTGCCCGCCGTCGTGCCGTTCACACGCGAGATCATCGCGCAGGCCGGACTGGCCGATCGGGTCAGCGTGCAGGAAGGCGACTTCCAGCGCGAGGAGTTGGGCGCGGGCTACGACATGGCGTTGGTCTTTGGCGTGCTCAACGGCGAACCGCCGGCGGGCCGGCCCGCGCTGATCCGCAAGGTCTACGACTGCCTCAACCCCGGCGGCCGGATCGTGCTGCGCGACTCCGTGCTGGACGACGACCGCGCCGGCCCACCCGAAGCCGCCATCTTCGCCCTGCAGATGCTGTTGGCGACCGAGTCCGGCGGCCTCGACACGCGGGGCGACTGGGCAGCCTGGCTGGCCGCGGCCGGCTTCACGCCGCCGCAACTCATCGCCCTACCCGAAGCCATCGGCGGGACCCTCACGGTGGCAGAGAGACCAACACACTGAACGCGGAGGAACACATCCTATGAGAACCCTCGAAGAAGCCACGCGCTTCCACGGCCACTTCTGCCCCGGCCTCATGATCGGCTTCCGCGCCGCGCAGATCGCGCTGCGGGAGCTACATGTCGAACGGGCCGAAGACGAAGAGCTGATCGCCATCTGCGAGACCGACGCATGCAGCGTGGATGGCGTGCAGGTGCTCACCGGCTGCACGGTCGGCAAGGGTAACCTGATCCTGCGCGACTGGGGCAAGCAGGTGTTCACCTTCGGCCGGCGCAGCGACGGTAAGATGCTGCGCGTGGCGCTGCGCTACCGCGCCACCGCGCAAGACCCGGAGAAGTCGCCCGAAGCGCGCCGCCAAGCAGCGCTTGAGCGCATGCAGACCGCGGCCGATGACGAACTGTACGACATTCGCTGGGTGGATGCGCCGCTGCCTGAGCGGGCGCGCATCTTCAAGAGCGTGCCGTGCAGCCAATGCGGCGAGAGCGTGATGGAAGCCCGCGCCCATCTGCGCGACGGTCAGCCGATCTGTCCCGAATGCTACGGCCCAGCCTACAGCCGCGGCTGGTGACATAATCGCCTATCCCGCCATCCAAGACGAAAGGAAGAAGCAAGATGCAACATCGGCTCTCTCGGACGCTGCTGGCCGCGCTGGCGGTCGGCGTACTGCTCATGGTGACGGCGGCCTGCCAACCGGCGGCCGCGCCTCCGGCTGCCCCGCCGCCCGCACCCGCGGCGACCACCGCACCGCCCGCCGCCAAACAGGGCGGCACGCTCGTCGTCGTCGCCGGCACTGATCCCGGCCAACTGAACCCGGCGATCAGCACCTCGGGCGCGCTCCACTTCGTCGCCGGCTCGCTCTACAACGGCCTGGTGGCGCTGGACAAGGACTTCAAGCCGATGCCCGACCTGGCTGATAGCTGGACGGTTTCAGACGATGGCAAGACGTACACCTTCAAGCTGCATCCGGGTGTCAAGTGGCACGACGGCAAGCCCTTCACGGCCGCCGATGTCAAGTTCACGGTCGAGCAACTGTTGCTCAAGTTCCACGCCCGCACCAAGACCGGGCTGGAGCCGGTGCTGGCGGGGATTGACACGCCGGACGACCTGACCGTGGTCTTCCGCTTCAAGACGCCGTATGCGCCGCTGCTGCAGCAACTCAACGTCATCGAGGCGCCGATCCTGCCCAAGCACCTGTACGAGGGCAGCGACCCGCAGAACAACCCGGCCAACCTCAAGCCGGTCGGCACGGGGCCGTTCAAGTTCGTGGAGTACAAGAAGGGCCAGCAAGTCACGATGGAACGCAACCCCGACTACTTCAAGCCGGGCCTGCCGCGCTTCGACAAGCTGATCTTCTCGATCATCCCGGAGACGGCGACAGCCATGGTCGCGTTCGAGCGCGGCGAGGTGGACTACGTTGGCGTGCCGGGCGCCGAGGTGGAACGCGTGAGCAAGCTGCCCGGCGTCGCCGTGGGCCGCAGCCCGGCCGGCGCGGGCGGCTCCTTCTGCGTCCAGACGGTGATCCCCAACCTGGAGCGCACGCCGCTGGACAAGCCGGCGGTGCGCCAGGCGCTCAACCTGGCGATTGACCGCGAGCGCATGGTCAAACAAGTGTTGTTCGGCCAGGGCCGCGCCGCGCGCGGACCAATGGCAACGACGCTGTGGGCCTTCGACCCCAGCCTGCCCGCCTTTGCCTACGATGCGGCCACGGCCAACCAACTGCTCGACGCGGCGGGTCTGGCGAAGGGCGCCGACGGCACGCGCTTCAAGCTCACCGCCGTCTTCCCGAACACGGTGGCGAAGATGGCCGAGGTGTTGAAAGAGAACTTCGCGCAGGTCGGCGTGACCCTTGACCTGAAGATCGTGGATTTCAACGAGGCCAACCAGACGGTTTTCGTCAAGCGCGAGTTCGATCTGGGCTACGCGTCCTACTGCAACGGCCCCGACCCGGAGATCGGCGTGCGGCGGGCGTATGACTCGACCAACATCAAGCCGGTGCTCTTCTCGAATGGCGCGGCCTATCGCAACCCCAAGGCCGACGAATTGTTTACGCGCGGCGTGGCCGAGGTGGATCGCGAGCAACGCAAAGCCATCTATGCGGAGCTGCAAAAACTGCTGGTGGGCGACCTGCCCTACTTCTGGCTCTACGAGTCGGAAGGCGCCTACGCGCACCGCGCCGAGATCCATGACATCCGACCCTGGACGAGCTGCCTGGCCGAATTCGCCTGGTCGGACAAACCGCGCTAGATGGTGACATACCTGGGACGGCGGCTGGCGCAGCTCGCGCCGGTGCTGCTGCTGATCCTGGCGATCAACTTCGCGTTGATCAACTTGGCGCCGGGCGATCCGGTCACACTCCTGGCGGGCGACAGCGGCAACGAGGCCTACTACGCCGAGATGCGCGCCCGCTTCGGGTTGGATCGCCCCGCGCCCGAACGCTTTGCGCGCTACGTGCTGAACGTGCTGCGCGGCGACTTCGGCTACTCCTACGCGCACGGGCAGCCGGTGCTGGCGGTGATCGGCGAACGCGTGCCCGCCACGCTGCTGCTGATGTTGACCGCGCAGATCGTCGCTGTGACCGGCGGGCTGACGCTGGGCGTGCTCGCCGGCAGCCGCCCCGCCGGCCGGCTGGGCCTGGCGATCCGCACCGCCGCGGCGCTGGGCTACGCCCTGCCCGTCTTCTGGATCGGCCAACTGCTGATCCTGGTCTTCGCCTATCACTTGGGCTGGTTCCCGGTCTACGGCATGGAATCGCTACGGGCCGGCTTCACTGGCTGGCGCCGCGCCCTGGACATCGCGCACCATCTCGTGCTGCCGGCGGTCTCGCTGGCGCTGGTCGAGATGGGGCTGCTCGTGCGCCTGACCGACACGACGCTGCGCGAACTGAGCGCCGAGGACTTCGCACGCACCGCGCGGGCGAAGGGGCTGCCGGAGCGGGTTGTCATGCGGCGTCACATCCTGCGCAACGCGCTGCTGCCGGTGGTCACGGTGATCGGCGGCCAACTGGGCGCGCTGCTGACGGGCGCGGTGCTGGTCGAGATCGTCTTCGCCTGGCCCGGCCTGGGCCGCCTGCTCTACGAAGCGACGCTGGCGCGCGACTATCCGCTCTTGATGGCGATGTTCCTGATTGCTGCGTTGGGGGTGGTGATCGGCAACCTGGTCACCGACGTGGTCTACACGCGCCTCGATCCGCGCGTGCGCCTTGATCGGCGTGGCGCGCCATGAAGGAGAAACTCGCCCGCGCGCGGGCGCGCGCCCGCGGCTGGCTGGCGCGCTATCGGAGGCAACCCGGCGCGACCGCCGGCCTGATCCTGGCGCTGGTCATTGTGACCACGGCCATCGGCGCGCCCTGGCTCGCGCCCTACCCGCCGAAGCTGACCGCAGGCCCCGCGCTGCAGCCGCCTTCGGCCGCCCATCTTTTCGGCACCGACGACCTGGGCCGCGACCTGTTTAGCAACGTCGTACATGGCGCACGCGTAGCCCTCTTGGTTGGTCTGACCACCGCGCTGACTTCGGCGGTCATCGGGACGCTGGTCGGGCTGCTCTCCGGCTACCTGGGCGGCCGCTGGGATGATCTCCTGATGCGCCTGACCGAGACGTTCCAGTTGTTGCCGCGCTTCTTCCTGGCGCTGCTGCTGGTCTCGCTCTTGGGCAGCGACATCATCTGGATCGCGCTGCTGCTGGGCCTGACCTTCTGGCCCGGCACGGCGCGGGTGTTGCGGGCGCAGGTGCTCAGCGTGCGGGGCCGCGAGCACGTGCTGGCCGCACGCGCAGTCGGCGTGCATGAACGGACGATCATGCTGCGCCACGTCCTGCCGTTGGCGTTCGCGCCGGTCATCATCAGCGCGGCGCGCATGGTCGCCGGCGCGATCCTGACCGAAGCCAGCCTCAGCTTCTTGGGCCTGGGCGACCCGACCCTGGTGAGCTGGGGCCAACTCCTCAGCAACGCGCAACGTTTCCTCCGCACGGCCTGGTGGCTCTTCCTCTTCCCCGGCGCCGCGTTGGCGCTGACCGTGTTGGCGACTACGCTGGTGGCGGATGGGCTGGTAGGCGCCCTGCAGCCTTCATCGGCGCGACGGGGATAGCCAACCTCCGGGCCGCATCCCGACAGCTCGCCCGTGAAAACGCCACCGGGCCATGACTTGATCGGTCAAGTCATGGCCCGGCACGTTGCTGGTACGCCCACCAGCGAGGACGAAAGAAGCCGGCTCTACTTGCTCGGCAGCTTGATGGCGGCGATCGCCTCGGCGATCTTGTCGTCGTCGCTCTGCCCCAACTTGATCCAGGTGAGGTCGAAGCTGCCGTCCGTGTTCTGCTTCACCTTGGCGGCGTAGAGGGTGCCCGCGCTCAGGTCGCCGGCCTTGTCGGCCACCGACTTGAAGAGCACGACGCCCGTGCCGTCATCGCCGTGATAGGCGGTCTTCTTGTCCGGCGCAACGGCGCCCATCTCGTGGCTGAAACGGCCCATCGCATACCGCTTCTCGACGATGGTGCCGGCCGAGTCACCGTTCGGATCGGGCGTCAACTCAACCAGCCACCCGTACTCGTACGGGTTGGCCTGCTTGCCCAGATATTGCGTCATCTCCTTGACGTTCTTTTGCCAGGCATCGGTGGTGGCCGGCGGTTCGTACTCCTCGGCCGACAGCGCTGTGTTCCACGGTGTAACGCTGATCCCGCAGTTATTCCACGTGCCCTTAACACCGGCGAAATCCACGTTCTCACCTTCCAACACCTGCCAGCTTCCGTAACCCTTGCGGATGTACATCTTGCCTACGCCACCCGGCCGGCACTCATAGTTGGTGTAGAGATAACCTTCGCTGCCTTCCTTGTTGGTGGGCAGGAAGATATTGCCATCAGGTTGGTTGCACACGAGCTGCAGCGCGCCCGACAGGCTGTTGACCTGGCCCCAGCGCTGGGCGTAGATGTCATTCGGAATCGCCTCACCGACGCGCGCCAGGACCTGGTATTGGCCCGCGGCGACTTTGACGATCCGCGTGTCGTCGCCGGTCGGCAGAGGCATGGACGCGAAGTCATCGGTCGCCTTGAAGCCAACCACCGCGCCGACCACCGCGCGATTGTACGGGTAGATGCTCATGGCGCTCGGATGCTGCGTGCTGAAGAAGATGTCGCCCTGCTCCGTGACCAGGAACCCGGTCACTTCCGCGCCGATGGGGGTGGTCGCGAAGCGCTTGAGGCTCTTGCCATCCCACCGCCACAGCATGTTGTTCTTGTGCAGGCTGGTGTCCTCGCCGATCCACAGATTGCCCTTGCTGTCCACCATCAGGCTATCGGGATTGGCGATGTTGTCCGCGG
>CAZYHE010000052.1:0-4713 GCA_964647225.1 uncultured Anaerolineales bacterium | reverse complement strand
GGATCGGTCAGCGGCACAATCGGCTGCGGGTCTTGCGCCAGGCTGGCGCCCGGCAGCACACCCAGGGTGATCGCCAGGGCAATCACCACAAACACAAATCTTCTGACCTGAGACATTGGATCTATTCCTCCTGCGTTGGTTGTTATGCCCCGCCATCAGCGTGACGAGCCATTATGCGCGCAGCGAGATAAAGCCCGTTTTAAGCGCCGGTTAATAGCGCGCGAAGCGTGTGACAAGGTTTGTTAATGTCCGTCCTGAAGGCTTCCAAACCATCGCAATAACATCCAGCGCCATCCCGGCTACTTAAGGGACGCTAATCCAAAGTTGACTGGAGCTTAACAAGCTCCTAAAACCCACTTAACCGAATCCTGCTATCATCAATGCAGGATTCGATCAGCGGAGCAAGTTGTGCTAGTCACTCGGCAAGACAGAAATCACAGATTCCAAGAGGTAATGTCACCATGTCTACTGCTTCATCCAGCGATCTCCGGCCCCCGAAACAGATGACGCAGCGCGAGCTGATCGCGGAACTACAAAAACTATATCGCGGCAAGGGGGTTCGCCACGATATCTTTGGCCGCCGCGCCGCGCTGCCAAGTGAAGTCGCCGCATGGGTACACGATGCCCGCCGTCACCGCGCGTCGGAACCCGTATGATAACCCAGGATCTCGCTGTGGCGGATGCCAACCTTCAGCGCCGGGGCACCGCGTCCGAGCGGCGGGAATGGTTGTTGTTCGCGCTACTGGTCGGCCCGAACCTGCTGCTCTTCGGGGTTTTCACCTTCTGGCCGCTGATCTACAACGCCTACCTGAGCCTGACTCAGTGGGATCTGTTGGCGCCAGTGAAGGTCTGGGTTGGGCTGGATAACTACATCACCGGCCTGACCGACCCACAGTTTCATAAGATCCTGATCAATACCTTCTACTTCACGATCACCTCGGTGCTCCTGACCAGCCTGTTGGGTCTGGCGGGCGCGCTACTGCTCAACCAACCGCTGCGCGGCCGCGCAGCCGCGCGCACGGTGATCTTCTCGCCGGTCGTGCTCTCGGGTGCGGCCATCGGCATCGTTTGGATCTACATCTTCGACCCGCGCTTCGGCTTGATTGATGCGATGCTGCGCTGGGTCGGCTTGATCTCACCCCCGTGGCTCACCAGCCCAGCCTGGGCGATGCCCGCTGTGATCCTGGTCTATGCCTGGCGAAACGTGGGCTATGCGGTCGTGATCTTCCTGGCCGGGCTGCAAGGGATCGCGCGCGAACTCTACGAGGCGGCGCGTGTGGATGGCGCCGACGCCTGGAACCGCTTCTGGCACATCACGCTGCCGGGCCTCTCGCCGATGATGTTCTTCCTGGTGCTGACCAACACGCTGACCTCCTTCCAGGCTTTCGATATCATCAAGACGATGACCGACGGCGGTCCGGTCAATGCGACGAATACGCTGGTCTTCTATCTGTACGAGCAGGGCTTCATCGCCTTCAATGCCGGAAAGTCGGGCATGGCCGCGGTGCTGCTTTTTGTTCTGCTGTTGGCATTCACCATCGTACAGATGCGAACCTCTGAAAAGCGGGTGCATTATGGCTGATGTAAACACCGCGCCTCGATCTCAAGTCGCCGCCTCACCAGCCGGCCGCTCCCAGCTACGCCGGCCGCGCTGGCAGACGATCGGCGGCTATCTGTTGATGTTCGTCGGGGTCGCCGCCATCGGCTTGCCAGTGTACTGGATGATCGCCGCGGCCTTCAAGACGACGCCGGAGATCTACCGCGTGCCGGTTACCTGGATTCCCCGCGATCCGGTGCTGAGCAACTTCGCACGGGCCTGGAACGCCGCGCCATTTGGCCGCTACTATATCAATACGATCATCACGACGATTTTCGGCAGCGGCGCAGAACTGTTCTTTGCGATCACATCCGCCTATGCGTTCGCCTTCCTGCGTTTTCCGAGGAAGGAATGGGTCTTCCTGGCCCTGCTGGCTGCGTTGATGATCCCGAACCAAGTGACGCTGCTGCCGAATTACCTGACCGTGGCCCGGCTGGGCTGGATCAACACCTATCAGGGCATCATCGTACCGGGTGCAGCGGTGGCCTATGGCACGTTCATGCTGCGCCAATACTTCCAGACACTCCCGCGCGAACTGCTCGACGCGGCGAAGGTGGACGGCGCCGGGTACCTGCGCACACTGTGGCACATCGTGCTGCCACTGGCGCAGCCCGCAGTCATCACCTTCGGGTTGATCTCGGTGGTCGCGAAGTGGAATGACTTCGCCTGGCCGCTGGTGGTGACCAACACGCAGGACATGCGCGTCCTGCCGATCGGCATCTACTGGTTGCTCGACCAGGAAGGCAACACCCAATGGGGGACCGTCATGGCCGGCACCATTTTTGTCGTGCTCCCGGTGCTGCTCATCTTCTTCTGGGCACAACGCTACATCGTGGAAGGGATGACGGCCGGAGCAGTCAAGGGGTAGATCGCATACCCACATCTTGTTTGAGGAGAATGAGGCAATGTCTATCACGCATCGCGCGTCCGTGCGCCAGTTGAGCCGGCGCCAATTCTTGAAGGGTGGACTGGGCGCAGCCAGCTTGCTGACCCTAACTGCCTGCGCGCCCACCGCGGCGCCCACAACGCCGACGCCCGTCGCCACACAACCGGCCGCGTCCCAAGCTGCGGCCCCAACGGCGCCCCCCGCGACGCCGGCCATCGTCAAGGCGACCGGCTCGAAGGTTAAGGTCACCTACTGGGGATCGTTCAGCGGGCAGCTCGGTGAGGCGGAGAAGGCCGTGGTCGAGAAGTTCAACACCACGCAGAGCGACGTAGTCCTGGACTACCAGTTCCAGGGTTCCTATGAGGAAACCGCCCAGAAGCTCACCGCGGCCCTGCAGGCCAAAACTGCGCCGGAAGTCGCGCTTCTGTCGGATGTTTGGTGGTTCAAGTTCTACCTGGCCAAGGCGATCCAACCGTTGGATGACCTGCTGGCCGCGGCCAAGGTGGACACGAACGACTATGTAGATGTGCTGTGGAACGAAGGTCTGCGCAAAGGCAAACACTACTGGGTGCCCTTTGCCCGCTCGACCCCGCTCTTCTACTACAACAAAGAGCTGTGGGCTGCCGCCGGCTTGCCGGATCGCGGCCCCGAGACGTGGGACGAGCTGGCAATCTGGGCGCCCAAGCTGATGAAGAAGGAGGGCAGCGAGATCAAGCAGGCCGCCTTCGGCCATCCGGGCGCGGCCAGCTACATCGCGTGGCTCTTCCAGGGCGTCGTCTGGCAGTTCGAGGGCCAATACTCCAAGGCGGACTTTACGATGACGATGGCCGATCCCAAGAACGTCGAGGCCGGCGCCTTCTACGGCGACACAGTCAACAAGGCCGGCTGGGCGCTCTTCTCGGCGGATGCGCAGAAGGACTTCGTCACCGGCGTTGTGGCATCTGTTATGCTTTCCACCGGCTCGATGGGCGGGGTGCTGCAGACGGCCAAGTTCCCGGTTGGCACGGCGTTCTTGCCCAAGAAGAAGCAGTTCGGCTGCTGCACCGGCGGCTCTGGCCTGGCGATCCTGGCCGGGCTGCCACAAGAGAAGCAGCAGGCGGCGGTCAAATGGATCACCTTCGCCACCAGCCCCGAGAACACGACCTTCTGGTCGAAGACCACCGGGTACATGCCCGTGCGCAAAAGCGCAGTGCAAAGCGCCGAGATGCAGGCCTACTTCAAGGAGCGCCCCACTTTCAAGACCGCGGTGGATCAGCTCCCGAAAACCAAACCCCAAGATGCGGCCCGCGTCTTCGTCCCGAACGGGGATCAGATCATCGGCAAGGGGTTGGAGCGCATCATCGTCAACAAGGAAGACGTGGCGAAGGTGTTTGGCGATGTCAACAAGGAACTGGAAACAGCCGCTGCGCCCGTAATCGCCTCCCTCAAGGCGGTTGAAGGCTAAGGGCGCGGCAAACAAGCGCTTTCTGCGTTGGTCGGTCCCCGGAACTGCGCGGTCGGCCGTTGCGGCGGCCGACCGCGCCCGTCTGGCGTGTTAATATTAAGATTACTTAATCCATGATGCACGTCATGCAGTGTGGATGCCGTTGGGCGTACCATGTCGATGTGACCTGATGCATGTTGGTAATCAGGTCACACTTCTCCTGTAACAGTGCGGGGGATCACGGCAGAGCGTATCCATCAAGTAAGGCGGGGCAACATGGAAGTGTTCTTTCTCAGACACGGCCCGGCAGAGGCGAAAGCCAACTGGTCGGGGGATGACATCGAGCGGCCGCTTTCAGCCGAGGGCCGCCAGGTAGTGACAGAAGTGGCAGCTTCTCTTGTGGGCCATAAGCCACAGGTGGAGCGCATACTCACCAGCCCCTATGACCGCACGCGCCAGACGGCGCACATCGTGGCTGAACGCTTGGGGCTGCTGGACAAGGTCATTACGGATAGGCGTCTCATCCCGGGGTTGAGCCTCCGGCGCCTCGGCAAATTGTTGCAGGATCACGCCGAATGTAAGAGCCTCTTGCTGGTGGGCCACGGGCCGGACTTCACCGAGTTGGTGTGTGCGCTAACCGGCGGCCGGCTCACCATCCGCAAAGCTGGCGTGGCGCAGGTCGAAATCACCGATCTGCAAGCCCTCAAAGGGCGGTTGATCTCCTTGATCGTTCCGTCGCCTATCCCATCAATGGATGAAGCGGCGGACGACACCGATAATTAGCCAGCACGATTGAGCTGCGCCATT
>CAZYHE010000051.1:0-13747 GCA_964647225.1 uncultured Anaerolineales bacterium | reverse complement strand
GCATCGCGCCCCACGATGATCGTGTCGCTGTGATGGCGGGCGTGGCTCCAGCGCCAGGGGACCGATTCGCGCAGCACCATGAACGATGCGATCTCGTAGAGGGCGTTGTTCAGCCAGTCGGTCTTGAATGCGGTGCCGTGCCCCGCTTCGTGCCAGCGTGAGTCGGAAGATGACGCGTAGATTGCACCGTAGAGGGCGAACGGGATCAACGCCCATCCGCTGCCCCAGAGCGCAATCCCGGCCAGTCCGAAGGCAAGCAGCAGGCCAAACCAGATCAGCGTATCGCGCACTGCCGGGCCGTCCCGTCGTTCGAGCAACTCCCGCATCTTCTCCCTGGGGATCGGCGAGGCGTACCATTGAGCGTCCGCCAGCCCCCGCTCAACCGCCAGCTTGCTCTGCGCGCCGACCAGGCTGTAATCGCTGCGGCGTCTGACTTCCTGTGTGAGAACGGCCATTGTCATTCCTCCCGTGTGGCTGTGGTGGGGTACAATGGGGCATAGGCTACACTGCGCTGGGCGTTTTGTCAATCGCGGCCCGCCGGAGGTTGCGGCGCCAAACAGGGTGTTCCCCCACATTTCAAGTTCTTGGGTGTAGCCGTTTGGAGGATTTGTGTCATGGTAAGGCCGGCCGTACTCGATTTCTCCTCCACCGCGGCGCACCGCGCCAACTTGCGCGGCCAACAGGCCGAGGCGCTCGACGCGTTCTATGCGGTCACTGCCCTGGTTGGGCTGAGCTTGATCTACCTGACGTATTCCTGGCCGGACGCGTGGCTGGCCGGGCTGATCGGCGTCGGGTTCATCCTGCTGGTCTATCCCGCCCATCGGCTGTTCGCCGGCCACTATCTGGCGCGCGCCTGGCTCCTGGTCGGGTTGTGGTTAGCTGGCGTGCTGTTGGCGGCCGGTCACTGGCCGGGGATGATGGCAAGCAGCCTTGTGATCTTTCCCGTGGCGCTGCTTGCACTCCTCGTCAGCCCGCGTGCCGGGCTGCTGGCCGCCGCCGGGTTGAGCCTGGCCGCGATCATCCTGGCACAAGCGGGCTACGATCCAGCCGCCGCCGGGTGGGTTGTCGGGATCGGGTTGGCGTGGGGTGTGACGCTGCTGATCTGGCTGGCGTTGCGGCCGGTCGAGGCCGCGCTGCGCTGGTCGTGGACGCGCTATGACGCCGCCCAGGGCGAGTTGGACGCGGCCCGCGACGCCCAGGCCGATCTCAAGCAGGCGGTGAAGGATCTGGCCGAGGCCAATCTCCAGACCGCCCGGTTGAACCAACTCCTGGGGACGGCGCGCCGCGCGGCCGAGGAGGCCGAGCGTGCCAAGGCGGAGTTCGTCGCCAACGTCAGCCACGAGCTGCGCACGCCGCTTAACATGGTCATCGGGTTCGCGGAGCTGATCATGAGCGCGCCCAAGACCTACGGCCGCATTTCGACCGCGCTGCGGGCTGACCTGGCCGTGATCCACCGCAATAGCCAGCATCTCGCCGCGCTGATTGACGATGTGTTGGATCTCAGCCAGATCGAGGCCGGCCGGATGGCGCTCACGAAGGAGCGGGTCGTGCTGGGCGAGATCATCGCGGCCGCGGCCGAAGCGATCCGCCCGCTCTTCCAGACCAAGGGGCTGTATCTGCGCATCGCCGCGCCGGAGGGGCTGGTCGTCTTCTGTGACCGGACGCGCGTGCGTGAGGTGTTGCTCAATCTCCTTTCCAACGCCGGGCGTTTCACCGAGCAGGGCGGCGTGACCGTGCAAGCGCAGGTGACGGCCGGGGAGGTGGTCGTCAGCGTCTTGGACACCGGCCCAGGGATCGCGCCGGAGGATCAGATCCGGCTCTTCCAGCCATTTCAGCAGGCCGATGGCTCGATCCGGCGGCGCTTCGGCGGCAGCGGGTTGGGGCTGAGCATCAGTAAGCATTTTGTGGAGTTGCATGATGGGCGGATGTGGCTGGAGAGTGGGATAGGTTCCGGCACCACGATCTTTTTCACCTTGCCGCTCGAACCCGCGCCGGCGGGCGGGGCCACCTACGAGCGTTGGCTCAATTCCGATTGGGAGTATCGTCAGCGGACGCGCAAGTGGCTGGCGCCAAAGCCGGTGGTGCGGCCGCGGTGGGTGGTGGTCGAGCGGGGCACGCTCCTCCAGCGCTTGTTACGGCGTTACGGGGGCGAGACCGAGTTGGTCGCGGTGGGCAGCCTGGCCGAGGCCGGCCAAGAACTGGCGCGGGGGCCGGTCGCGGCGCTGCTGGTGCATGATCTGGACGTGGGCCGGACGATCGAGCGCATCCGCGCGGCCGATCTGCTGCCCCTCGGCACGCCGGCGCTGGTCTGCGCGCTGCCGGAGCCGGCGGCGGCCGCGCGCGATATCGGCGCCGACGATTACCTGGTTAAGCCCGTGTCGCGCGAGGCGCTCCTGGCCGCGCTTGACCGGTGCCGGGTCGCGGCCGGCACGATCCTGATTGTGGATGATGAGCAGGACGCCATCCAGCTCTTCTGGCGGATTCTGGCGGCCAGCGGACGCGGCTATCGGGTGCTGACTGCATCCAGCGGGGCGGAGGCGCTCGCCATCCTGGGCAGTGATCGGCCCGATGCCATCCTGCTCGACCTGACGATGCCGGGGATGGATGGCTTCCAACTGCTGGCGCAACGTGGTGCGGCGGCCTGGCGCGATGTGCCGGTGCTCATCATGTCGGCGCGCGACCCGGCCGGCCATCCGATCGTGGCGAGCGCGGTCGCGCTGACGCGCGGGGGCGGGCTGACCGTGCCGCAGATTTTGGCGACTATCGAGACGTTGGGGTTGGGGCGAGACACCCTTGCGAGTGCGGAAAAGGCTCACGGATGACGCGGATGGACACGGATTGGGATCAAACGGCGCCGATTCTGTGGACGTGTTGATTCGTGAGCCATGGGCACGAAGACGAGAGAAAAATCAGCGTGCATCCGCGTGAATCCGCGGCCCGGTCAGCGCGTCGAGGGCCGCCAGCAGCGCGGCCTGGGCCACCGGTTTGCGCAGAAACGCGGCCGCGCCGAGGGTGAGTGCAAGCTGCTCGTGAGGCAGGATCGTGCTGATGATCACCGGGATGTCCCGCGTGGTGGGATGCTCGCGCAGCCGGCCGAGCAGCTCCCAGCCGTCCATGCCGGGCAGCATCACATCCAGGATGATGATACGGGGCGCGATCTCGCGGGCCAACTCGACCGCCCGGATGGGATTCTGCTCGGCAATGAACGGATAGCGGGAGCCTTCCAGGGAGCGTTGCAGCAGGTGGAGCGAGTCCAGGTTGTCGTCAATCGCCAGCACGGCGAACTGTTCAGCGGTTGGCAGGATGAGCGTGGCGACAAACGGCCCCTCGCTCACCGCCATCACCTGCAACGAGCCACCGGAAAGCGCCACAAGCTGCCGCGCCATCATCACGTTTTCCAGATCATCGGGGCATAACCCGTCCGGCGTGGCTGGCCCCTGTCCCGGTCCTGACTGATCCCGCGTGGGGCGCACGACGAGCCGTACCTGGCCTGACTCGGTGGCCGCGTGGATTTCGATGCGGCCGCCGGGCGCGCAGTGCGCCGCCGCGGTGAAGAGGCTGACCAGCGCCTGGCGCATGGGGATGCCCTGGGCGGCTACCCGCGGCAACTGGGGCGCAACGGCCACGTCGGCGTCCACCTGCGCGGCTTCCAGGAGTGGCCGCGCGGTCCGCAACGCGGCCTGCACGACCTCGGCCAGGCTGACCGCCTCGCTGGCAAAGGATGTGCGCAGCCGTGCCAGCTCGCCATCGGCCGGCGCGGGCGTGGCCCGTGGTGTATCAGCGGCGGCGGCCAAATCACAGCGCGCGGCCAGGTGATCGGCCACGGCTTGCAAAGCGACCAACTCGTGCCGCTGAAGCTGGCGCACCGAAAAGCCCAGGCTGGCGGCGATTTCTTGCTGGGGAATTTGCTGGACATAACGATGGAGCAGGATACGATAGGTGCGCCAGGCGTTGGCCTGGGGCGGGGTGGCGTCGGATGGCTTGAGCGCCTCGACGGCCTCGATCAGGATGCGGCGCAGTGCGGCGGGCGGATCGGGCTGGCGCGCCAAGTCCAGCCGGGCGAGGAGTGGACTCCTGGCAAGCTGGGGTGGGTCATACAGATCCAGGAGCGCACGGTGCGTCTGGCGTGTCAGCGGTGAAGCGGTCGGTTGGGCGTGTGGCGCGTCGCGCATGTCGTCTCTGTGTCGCTTGGATGTCGCAAAAGTGCTGCGCCGGCCGGTGGAATCTGCTACAATCAGGGCTAACGGTAATCCATCCGCCTGACGACCGGCCCAGTATACCACGAACGCCATCCCATCGCTAACTGACCCAGGCCCGTTCAGGCATCACCCATCCTTCGGAGGAATGCAATGACCATCAAATCGAAGCTGAACCGGCGCCAATTCCTGCAAGGCCTGGGCGTTGGCTCGACAGCGCTGCTCGTCGCGGCCTGCGCTCAGCCCACATCTGCGCCAGCCCCCGCGCCCGCCGCGCCTGCGGCGACCCAGCCGCCCGCTGCCAAAGCGGAGCCGACCAAAGCACCGGAGCCGACCAAAGCGCCCGCCGCCAAAGAGGCCATCACCTTTACCTATTGGGTGGGGCTGAACGGCAATGTCGCGGCCACCATGAAGAGCTACAACGAGATCGCGGCTTACAAGGAGCTCGAGAAGCGCACGGGCGTCCACATCGAATTTCAGCATCCGACCGTCGGCCAGGATGCCGAGCAGTTCAACCTGATGCTGGCCTCCGGCAAATTCCCGGACATGATCGAGTACGGTTGGCTCGGCGTGCCGGGTGGACCTGCCAAGGCCATCAAGGATGGCGTGATCGTCAGGTTGAACGACGCGATCAAGCAGAACGGGGCCAGCCTGATGAAGTGGCTGACCGACAATCCGACGTGGGCCAAACAGGTCGTCACCGACGAAGGGGACATGTACGTCTTCCCCTTCCTGCGCAGCCATCCGCACCTGCTAACTTACACCGGCCCCCAGATTCGCGCTGATTGGCTGAAGAAGCTCAACATGAATGTGCCCGCTACCCTTGATGAGTGGCACGACATGCTGGTGGCCTTCAAGAGCAAGGACCCGGATGCGAGCCTGGTCGAACTCCCCTTCTCGCCCAACATTGGCGGCACGAAGATGGGCGCCTTCAACAACCACGCTTTCGTGGGCGCCTGGGGTCTGACGATCGGCTACTTCCAGGATAAGGGCACGGTCAAGTATGGCCCAGCGCAGGCTGAGTTCAAGGAATTTCTCAAGCTGATGTCTGGCTGGTACAAGGAAGGCCTGGTGGACGCTGACTTCCCGGCCGCCGATGCCAAGGCCATGGATGCCAAGATCACCGGCGGGCAGCTTGGCTCGTTCGTGCATCTGACCGGCAGCGGCATGGGGCGCATCCTGCAGCTCGTGCAGCCCAAGAACCCGACGTTCGATCTGGTGGGCGCGCCCTACCCGGTGCTCAAGGCCGGCGAGAAGCCGCAGCTCGGCCAGCGCGACAACAACTTCCCCGGCAACGGCACGGCGATCACGACCGCCTGCAAGCGCGTCGCCGATGCCGCCAAATGGTTGGACTACAAGTACAGCCCCGAAGGGCACATGCTGTGCAACTTCGGCATCGAGGGGGTGTCGTACAAGCTGGAGGGAGACTACCCGCGCTACACCGACACGGTGATGAAGCCGGGCGAGGGACAGACATTAGCTCAGTCGTTGGCCAAGTACATGTTCTCCAACTTCGGCGGGCCGTTCGTCCAGGATCTGCGCTACATGGATCAGTACGTGCCGATGCCGCAGCAGCAGGCCGGCCTGAAGATCTGGACACAGCCGACCAACGAGAAGCTGATGCCGCCGGTGACGCCCACCGCGGACGAGAGCAAGAAGTTCGCCTCGGTGATGAGCAACGTCAACACCCGCTATGAAGAAGCGGTCATCAAGATCATCACCGGCGCTGATCCGGTAGAGAACTGGGACAAAGTCCTCGCCGAGTTCAAGCAGATGGGCATCGAGGATGCCCTGAAGATCCAGCAGGCTGCGCTGGAGCGGTTCAACAAGCGGGCGTAGCCACACACACATTTGGGTACGGTCACTGAGCCGGTCGAAGCGTCGGGTGCGCCTTTCGACCGGCTCAGGGTGCGTGCTTTGTCGCATGATATGGGGTAGACCCATTTGTTACTCCCGGAGGCAGGATGAGCGTACACGTGGCTGCAACCAGCACTGGCGTGCAGCGGGACGACAAAAGCCTGATTGCGACGCTGCGTCGCGCGGGGCGGATCGTCGTCAAGGACTTTCGCCGCAACCGATACCTTTACCTCATGCTGCTGCCCGTGGTGGCCTGGTACGTGCTCTTCTACTATGCTCCCATGTACGGCGCGCAGATCGCATTTCGCGACTTCAGCCCGGCCAGGGGTATCTTGGGCAGCGAGTGGGTCGGGCTTGAGAACTTCCGGGAGTTCTTTTCGGGCTTTTTCTTCTGGCGACTGCTGCGCAATACGCTCAGCATCAACGTGCTCGACCTGCTGATCGGCTTTCCCGCGCCCATCATCCTGGCGCTGCTGCTCAACGAAATGCGTTTCGAGCCGTTCAAGCGTCTGGTGCAGACTGTCACCTACATGCCGCACTTCATCTCGCTGGTGGTGATGGTGGGGCTGATGGTGGATTTCCTGGCGAGCGATGGGCTGATCAACAACTTGCTGCGCGGGATGGGGCTGCTGCCAACACCGTTTCTGCAGCGGTCGGAGTGGTTCCAGCTCACCTACGTGCTGTCGGGCGTGTGGCAGCAGGTCGGCTGGGGGTGTATCATCTACCTGGCCGCGCTCTCCAACATTGACCCCGCGCTCTACGAAGCGGCCATGATGGACGGCGCCGGCCGCTTCCGGCAACTGCTGCACATCACCCTCCCCGGCATCCTGCCGACCATCACCATCCTGCTGATCCTGCGCCTGGGCGCGATGATGAGCGTCGGGTACGAGAAGATCATCCTGATGTACAACCCGCAGACTTACGAGACCGCAGATGTGATTTCGACCTTTGTCTATCGCAAGGGCATCCTCGACGCGAACTTCAGTTTCAGCGCGGCCGTGGGACTGTTCAACTCGACCATCAATTTCGCACTTTTGGTCATCGCCAACACGCTTAGCCGGCGCGCCGGCGAGACGAGCCTGTGGTAGAGGAGAAGGCCGATGTTCGCCAGGCAATCCCGGGGTGAGAAGGTCTTCGCCATCTTCAACGGTCTGCTGCTGTCGGGGCTGATCGTCCTCACCCTCTACCCGCTGCTTTACGTGCTCTTCGCGTCTTTCAGCGAACCGACGGCGGTCGTGCAGAATCGGGGCTTGCTGTTGGGGCCGGTCGGCTTCAACTTGTCCGCCTATCGCTTCGTCTTCGCTAACCCGATGATCAGCGTCGGCTATCGCAACACGCTGTTCTACGTCGTCGGGGGCACGGCGCTCAACATGGTGCTGACGTGCCTGGGCGCGTATGCGCTCTCGCGGCGCAATGTGCTCTGGAAGAAGCCGATCATGTTCCTGATTGTCTTCACGATGTTCTTCAGCGGCGGGCTGGTGCCGACCTACCTGCTGGTCACCCGGACCCTCGGCCTCTTGGACAGCCCGTGGGCCATCATCCTGCCCAGCGCGATCAGCACATGGAATCTGATCATCCTGCGCACGTCGTTCCAGAACCTGCCGGAGGCACTGGAGGACGCGGCGCGTGTGGATGGGGCTAACGATTTTCAGATCTTGTTGCGGGTGATTTTGCCTCTTTCGAAGCCGGTACTCGCGGTCATGGTCCTGTTTTATGCAGTAGGCCACTGGAACGCCTTCTTCAACGCCATGATCTATTTGCGCACGCGCACCCTCTTCCCGCTGCAACTGATCCTGCGCGAAATCCTGATCACCAACAGCACCGACAGCATGACCACCGGTATCTCGGCCGCAGACATCATGCCGATCGGCGAGACGATCAAATACGCAACGATTATGGTCGCCACGGTGCCCATCCTTCTGATCTACCCGTTCCTCCAGCGCTACTTCGTCAAGGGCGTGATGATCGGCGCGCTCAAAGAGTAGGGGGCTTCGGAATCTGTTGGTCTCCCGTGTTTTGGCGATCCCGGCCACGGTGCTGCGTTCCTCCTTGCGCATGCGCCGTGGCCGGTTCGTTTTCCATGAATCGCTCCTCCCGGGCTATAATGCCCCTGGCAACCACAATCAGGAGTCAAGACCGTGAACGACATTCTCAAACGCTGTCTCGAAGATCTCGAAGCACGCATCGAACCGCAGGAGGAGGATGCGATCCTCCAGGCGTGGCGCGATTTCTCCGAGAACCGCTTCCGCGGTGACATCTTCTCCCCGCGACGCAGCCGGCCCAACCCGCCGGCCGTCGAGTGGCCGCGCGTCTCGATCAACACCGCGCTGGGTGACTTCGATGCGATGGCGCTCCAGCAGTTCGGCGGCGTCTCGCGGACGCTGGCCGACGGGGGCGGCGCGGTGCTGAATGTGCGCTGCAACTACGGCTCATCCATCGCGCCGCTGCTCTTTGGTGTTGAGGTCTTCGTGATGGACGAGGAGTTGGAGACGCTGCCCACCTCGCGGCCGCTCAACGACAAGACCGCCATCCGTCGCCTGATCGCCGCGGGCGTGCCTGACCTCAGCACCGGCTACGGCGCGCGCGTCATGGAGATGGGTCGCCGCTTCGCCGAGATCGCCCGGCACTACCCCAAGATCGGCAAGTACGTCTTCATCTACCACCCCGACATGCAGGGGCCGATGGACATCTGCGAGGTGGTGTGGGGCAGCACGATCTTCTACGCCGCGCTGGACGAGCCGGCGCTGGTGAAGGAGCTGTTGGAGCTATCGGTCGCGACCTACACCGCGTTCTTGCGCGAATGGGAGAAGATCGTGCCGTTCCGGCCCGACAGCAACGCGCACTGGGGGCTGTACCACAAGGGCGCGATCATGCTGCGCGACGACTCGGCCATGAATTTCTCGCCGTCCATGTTCCGGGAATTCATCGGCCCGTACGATGAGCGGCTCCTGGCGGAGTTCGGCGGCGGTGCGATCCATTTCTGTGGCAAGGGGGATCACTACATCCCGGCGATGTCAGAACTGCGCGGGCTGCACGCGATTGCCATGTCGCAGCCGCACCTGAACGACATGGAGAAGGTGTATCGCCACACCGTGGACAAAGGCATCAAGCTGCTGGGCCTGGCGCGCGAGGCAGCGGAGGCCGCGCTGGCCCGCGGCCGCGATCTGCGCGGGCAGGTGCATTGTGCTTGACCTGCTTTGACGCCAGGCCTTCCGTGACGTATAATAATGTACATTCTGATTATAGGTTACAGGAGGTACAGACCATGACAGCAGGCGCGTTGAGTGTCGTGGAGGCGCGGCGGCAGTTTGCCGATCTGCTCGGCCGGGTGGCTTACGGCCGCGAGGAGATCGTCATCGAACGCACCGGCCGGCCGATGGCGGTGCTGATCAACCCGGAGGAATACCGGCGGCTCAAGGCGCTCGAAGCGGAGCATCGTGAGGCCGAACGTGCAGCGCGCTTTGCCCTGATCCGGCGTGCCGGTGAACGGAACGCGTTGGACGACGCGGCGGCGTTTGCCGCGGGGCTGGCGTTGACCGAAGAAGTGAGACACCCCGATGGCGACCGATGACCGCCTCCCGCCGCCCGATCTGCGCGCAGTGGTGGATACCAGCGTGCTCATCGCGCTACTGTGGGGCCATGGCGCGGTCTGCGTGCGGTTGCTCGATTTATGGGAAAGCCGGCGCTTCGTCTTGGTGACATCCCCGCAGGTGATCGGCGAGCTGCGGGAAGTGCTGGAACGCCCGAAGATGCGCGCCCACGTGGCCGCCGCCGAGGCGCAGGCTCTGCTTGCGTCACTCGAATTGGATGCCGTGGTCACGTCGGGGGAACTGACCTTGCCCGGCGCGACGCGCGATCCGAAAGATGACAAGGTGCTGGCCTGCGCGCTGGAAGGCGAGGCGCAGCTCCTCGTCACGCTCGACCCGGATCTGCTCACCCTGGCGGTGTTTCAGGGGGTGCGGATCGTCAACCCGGTGCAGTTCGTGAGAGAATGGGGAAATTAGAACATGAAACTTGCCGCCATGCACACCACCACCTTTGGCCGCACCGGGCTGACCGTCTCGACGCTCGGCCTGGGCGGCGCCAGCCTCGGTGGGGCCTACGGGCCGGTCGAGGATGAGCCGGAGGCGCTGCGGACCGTCCAGGTCGCGGTAGACCTCGGCGTCAATTTCATTGATACGGCGCCCCTCTACGGCATGGGATCGAGCGAAGCCCGCATCGGCCGGGCGCTGAAAGAGGGCGGGGCGCGGGACAAGGTGATCCTGGCGACCAAGGTCGGCTATCTGCCGCCGGGGCTGGCTTACGACCGGGCGACCACCGTCGCGGCCGTGGAAGCAAGCCTGGTGCGCTTGCAGACCGACTGGATTGACGTGATCCAGGTCCACGAGGCGGACCGGGCGCCGCTGGCCCAGGTTGTCGAGGAGACGCTGGAAGGGTTCCGGCTGCTCCAGGCCGCGGGCAAGGTGCGCTTCTTTGGCATCACCGGCGACGACGTGGCGAAGCTGGCCGTCGCGGCGGACACCGGGCTGTTCGACAGCGTGCAGACCTTCCGGCATTACACCCCGCTCAACCGCTCGGCCGCGGAGGAGCTTCTGCCCACTGCCGCCCGTCATGCCATGGGGGTGATCAACGGCAGCCCGCTCGGCATGGGGCTGCTGTCGGGCCGCGATCCGACCGAGATGAACCGACCGGCCCCACCCGAAGTGCGGGCGCGCATCGAACGCCTGGGCGCGCTGGCGGCCCGCCTGGGCATCAGCCTGCCCGAGCTGGCGATCCGTTTCTCGCTGTCGCAGCCCGGCATCAGCGTCACGATCCCCGGCACGAAGAGCGTCGCGCGGCTGCAGGAGAACGTCGCCGCCTGGCGCGCCGGCCCGCTGCCCGCCGACGTGCTGGCGGAGATCACGAACGATTGAGAACGGGACACAGATGAACGCAGATTTCACGGATTTCTTGATCTGTGTTAATCTGTGAAATCTGTGTCCCGCTCCTTGAGGAGCCACCATGCAACCCAGAGAGATCATCTTTGCCAACGTCGAGCGCCGCAACCCGCCGCGGCCCGGCCTCACCTTCGACCGCGGGCGGCTGGACGATATCCTATCGTGCAGCCTGTCGGCTCACGGCTTCCAACAGCGGCGCTGGATCGAAGGCAGCCGCGAGTATTACGACGACGAGTGGGGCAACATCTGGATGCGGATGGTGGACGGCTCGCGCGGGGGCGAGATCTGCAAGCCGGCCATCGAGGATTGGCGCCAGCTTGACGACATGGCTGTGCCGGATTACACCCATCCCGACTGCGCGGCGCGGATGGCCGAGACCTTCAGCCAGCCGACCGACAAGTTCAAGCTGGCCTTCATCGGCGGGTGGGTCTTCAACGACACGCGTTATCTGCGCAAGATGGAGGTCTACTTCGCCGACCTGGCCCTCTATCCCGACGAGTTGCGGCGGCTGCACGAGATCGTGGCGGGCGTCTACGAGCGCAAGATCCGGCTGGCGGCCGCGGCCGGCGCGGAGGGGATCTTCTTCTGCGAAGACATGGGCACGCAGACCGGCCTGCTCTTTAGCCCCAAGATGTTCCGGCACTACTTCAAGGCCCTGTACACCCGGCTCTTTGGTCTGGCGCACGAACTGGGGCTGAAGGTCTTCGAGCACTCCTGCGGCCAGAATTGGGCCATCTTGCCCGATCTGCTCGACGCCGGGGTGGATGTGTTCCAACTCGACCAGCCCGCGCTCTACGATATGCCGGCGTTGGCCGAGCTGCTGCGGGCGCGCGGGGCTGCGCTCTGGAGCCCGGTGGACATCCAGAAGATCATGCCCACCGGCGACCGGGCGCTGATCGAGGCGTCGGCCCGGCAGATGGTGGATCTGTTCGCGGGCGGGCTGATCTGCAAGAATTACGGCGATCTGCCCGGCATCGGCGTGGCCGAGGAGTGGGACGATTGGGCGTATCGGGCCATCTGCGCGCGAGCGGGGGTAGCTGTTCACGGATGACACGGGTGACACAGATTGAATCCCTTTTCGAAATCCGTGTCCATCTGTGTCATCCGTGAGCCAGAGCATCTCATTGTGAGTTATCGAGGAGTAGGAAGATGGCAATCGCTGATCGGAGCGCGTACCTGCGCGAGATCGTCAATCTGCTGCTGGCCCAATGGCCGAACAATCGCACCGTCAACATCGTCTGCCACGGGCACAGCGTCCCCGCGGGCTACTTCGCGACGCCGCTGGTGGACACCTTCAACGCGTACCCCGCGCTGTTGCACCGTGATCTCAAGCACCGCTTCCCGTATGCCGTCATCAACGTCATCGTGACGGCGATCGGCGGGGAAGGCTCGCCGAAGGGTGCAGACCGCTTCATGGCGGATGTGCTGTGCCACCGGCCCGACGTGGTGATGATGGATTACGGCCTGAACGACCGGCGGCCGGGGCTGGCCTGGGCTGAAACTGCGTGGCGGAGCATGATCGAGGCGAGTCTGGCGGTCGGGGCCAAAGTGCTGCTGCTCACCCCGACCTGGGACAACAGCGGCGTGCTCGACCCGGCCGGCAACGCCTGGCGCGAGCTGTCCTGCCATGCCGCGCAAATCCGCCGCCTGGCCGCTGAATACGGCGTGGGCCTGGCCGACAGCTACGCCGCGTTCGATGCCCACGTGGCCGCGGGCGGCGAGGTTACCGACCTGCTCTCCTGGAGCAACCACCCCAACCGCCGCGGGCACGAGCTGGTGGCGCGGGAGTTGCTGCGCTGGTTTGCGATTTTGTGATTCGGCACGGGCAAAGAGCGCCGGTATCGCAGGGCGCGTGCCTGGCTCTGGCTTTTCGGCTTCTGCCGGAGTTGCGCTCAAGAGGCATTGTGCTATAATGAAAAACGGTCGAGAATATCCCATGAGCGGTTGTATGCCGAACATAACGCGTCACCGATCCAACGAAGCTAACCGTACCTGGGTGGCCTCGCTCTCGCCGGTTCTTCCATATTTGCTGCTTCTGTTGGGCGGTCATGCTGCATGTGCGGGTTGACGGACACATGCTGTAACCAAAGGAGGTGAACTCAGCAACCACATATAAGTCATCCCCACAGACGTCATGTTGTTTTTCTTTTGCCCCAGGAGGGAAACCATGAACAAGCCGAATGTGCGAAACCTGTCCCGTCGTGAACTCCTCAAGCTGGTGGGCGCCAGCGCGGCCGTGACCATGGTGGCCGCGTGTACGCCGGCCCCAACGGCACCCGGCGCCGCGCCGGCCGCCAAAGCAATCAAGTTGACCCACTGGCAGCACCACTCTACCAGCCGCGCGCAAACTGTCGAGCACTTCAAGGCTCGCTTCGAAGACGAAAACAAGGGTGTCACGATTGATTTCCAATCCATCCCGTGGGCTGATTACTGGGGCAAGCTGGCCTCAGGCATCGCCGCAGGCAAAGGCTCGGCCCCGGACGTATTCCAGATCCCGATGGGTTTGGTGGAAGAGTATGTGGCCGGCGGCAACCTGGTGCCGGTCAGCAACCTCGTCGTGGCAGCCAAAGAGATCGGTGACAACTACCTGCCCTGGACTGTCCAACGCGGCAAGAAGGGCAACGACTATTATGGCCTGCCGCTGGATGTCCAAACGCTGCTCATCTACCGCAATGACAAGCTCTACAAGGAGGCCGGGCTCGACCCGAAAGCGCCGTTCAAGGATCTGAATGACCTGTATGAGCAGTCGGTCAAGCT
>CAZYHE010000050.1:0-13766 GCA_964647225.1 uncultured Anaerolineales bacterium | reverse complement strand
ACGGCCAAATCGGCCAACTGTCAACTCGTCACAGAGCAAAACTGTGATCTACTGAATCTACCAATCTACCACTCTACCAACAACGTAGGGAGGCATCATGTCCTTAGATCATTACTACATCATAGACTCCACCCTGCGCGAGGGTGAGCAGTTCATCAATGCGCAGTTCAGTAGCGCTCAGAAGATCCGCATCGCCCAGGCGTTGGACGAGTTCGGCGCCGAGTATCTGGAGCTGACCTCGCCGATGGCGTCGCCGGGGAGCCTGGAGGATCTCAAGACGATCACCCGCCTGGGGCTGAAATCTCGCATCCTGACCCACATCCGCTGCCACAAAGATGATGCGAAGGTGGCGCTCGACACGGGCGTGGATGGCGTGGATGTGGTGATCGGCACGTCCTCCAAGCTGCGGCAGTTCAGCCACGGCAAGAGCATTGACGAGATCATTGACCTGGCCGCCGAGGTGCTGACCTGGATCCGGGCGCAGGCGCCAGGGATCGAGCTGCGTTTCAGCACCGAGGACTCCTTCCGCAGCGACGAGGCCGAACTGCTGCGCGTCTATCTGGCGGTGGATAAACTGGGGGTCGTCAACCGCCTGGGCACGGCCGACACGGTTGGCATCGCGACGCCGACGCAAGTGGGCCGGATCGTGGGCACGCTGCGCCGGCTGACCAAGTGCGACATCGAGTTTCACGGCCACAATGATTCGGGCTGCGCCATCGCCAACGCGTTTTCCGCGCTCGAGGCGGGCGCCACCCACATTGATACGACCGTGCTCGGCATCGGCGAGCGCAACGGCATTACTTCGCTCGGCGGGCTGGCAGCGCGTATGTACACCTATGACCGAGCCGCGACGCGGGCGAAATACCGCCTGGAACGGCTGCGGTCGTTGGAGATGATGGTCGCGGAGATGGTCGGGGTGGACATCCCCTTCAATAACTTCGTGACCGGCTTCAGCGCGTTCACGCACAAGGCCGGCATCCACGCGAAGGCGATCCTGAACGCGCCGGAGACTTACGAGGCGCTCGATCCGCACGACTTCGGCCTAACGCGCTACATCTCCATCGCGCACCGGCTGACCGGCTGGAACGCGGTGAAGGCTCGCGCCGATCAGCTCGATCTGAACCTGTCGGATACGCAGGTGAAAGCCTTGACCCAACACATCAAGGCGCTGGCCGATGAACGCGCGCTGACCCTGGATGATGTGGATGGCCTGCTGCGGCACTGGGCGAACGGGAATCAGCCGGCCGAGTCGCCGCTGCTGGCGGGGGTGGCGTGACGAGTAGACGAGTAGACAAGTAGGCGAGTAGACAAGGGAACATGGTGATGGGGTGACAAGGTGATAAGGTGATGGGGGCGTGTGGCCTGACGCCTGTCCCCTGACTCCTGATTCCTGGGGAGGGTTCTTCATGGGATACACATTTGCTGAAAAGGCGCTGGCGCGGGCGGCGGGGCTGGCGACGGCCGCGGCCGGGCAGATCGTGGATGCGCGGCCCGATGTGGCGCTGAGCCATGACAATACCGCCGCGATTGCGACGTTGTTTCGCAGCCTGGGCTATGCTCGCGTGCTGCACCCGGAGCGGCTAGCGATCTTCCTCGATCATGCCGTGCCTGCGCCGAATGCGGAGCACGCGCTGAATCATCGCGAGGTGCGCCAGTTCGTGGCTGAGCAGGGGATCACGCACTTTTATGACGCCGGCCGGGGCATTTGCCATCAGGTGATCAGCGAGGAGGCGCTCGTTGCGCCGGGCCAACTGCTGCTCGGTTCCGACAGCCATACGCCGCACATCGGCTGGCTGGGCGCGTTCGGCGCGGGGATCGGCCGCAGCGAGATGGCCGCGATCTGGGCCACGGGCGAGCTGTGGCTGCGCGTGCCAGAGACGATTCGGGTGGACTTCGATGGGGAACTGCCGCCGGGCGTCACGTCGAAAGACCTGGGGCTGTGGGTGCTGAAGATCCTGGGGCCGGAGGCGGGCATCTACCGGGCGCTGGAGTTCGGTGGGCCGGGGTTGGGCACGTTGAGCATCGAAAGCCGCATGGTGCTCCCGAACCTGATGGCTGAGTCGGGCGTCAAGAGCGCGTACCTGGAGCCGGACGCCGCGGTGTTCGAGTGGCTGGCGCAGCGGATAGCGCGCCGCCAGGCGCTTCCGAAAGTGCCTGGCACGTCATCGAAGGATTGGCCGCGGGCGCGCTCTACCCCGACCCCGACGCGGTCTACCTGGAGCGCCACACCGTCAACCTGAGCGCGCTGGAACCGATCGTGGCCGCGCCGCACAACCCGGCGAAGGCGACGCCCCTCTCGCAGGTCGTAGGCACGCACATTGACCAGGCATTCCTGGGCACCTGCACGAACGGCCGGCTGGAAGATCTGGCCGCGGCCGCCTCGGTCTTGCGCGGAGCGGATGGCGCGGTGCGCCGCGTGGCCGGCGGGACGCGCATGGTCGTCATCCCCGCGTCGAGCGAGGTGTTGGCGCAGGCGCTCAAGCTCGGCTACATCGAGACCTTCGTCGCCGCGGGCGCGATGATCGGTGTGCCGGGCTGCGGGCCGTGCATGGGCAACCACCTGGGCGTGCCGGCCAGCGGCGAGACGGTGATCAGCAGCGGCAACCGCAACTTCCGCGGCCGCATGGGCAACCCGGAGGCGGCGGTCTACCTCGCCAGCCCGGCGGTCGTGGCCGCCAGCGCGGTGCTGGGGCGGATCGCTGACCCGCGGGAGGTGGTAGATAGCGAGTTGCAAATTGCAAATCGGCAAATGGCCGGAACGGCGGGCCACGCTGTCAGCAAATCAGCAAATGACAAACCACAAATTGCCGAGAGTCAACCTGCCCGGCAACCGAGCCACCAATCCACCAATCTACCAATCTCTCAATCTCCCAATCTACCATGTACCCAATCCCTCACCTTCCAGGGCCGCGTCTGGAAATACGGCGACGACGTGAACACCGACGTGATCTTCCCCGGCAAGTACACGTATACCATTAAGAATGAAGCGGAGATGGCGAAGCACGCGCTGGAAGATCTCGACCCGACCTTCGCGGGGAGTGTGCGGCCCGGCGACATCATCGTCGGCGGCCGGAATTGGGGCGCGGGGTCAAGCCGGGAGCAGGCCGTGACGTGCTTGAAGGCCGCGGGCGTGAAGGTGATCGTCGCGGCGTCCTTCGCTCGCATCTTCTTCCGCAACGCGGTCAACAACAGCGTGCTGCCCGTCGTCTGTCCAGAAGCGATCGCCGCGATCCAGCCCGGCGAAACGATCTCGGTGGACATCGGTCGCTGTGTGGTATCCTGCGCGGCCGGCGAGTTCCCGTTCCAGCCTTTCTCGTCCTCTGTCCAGCGGATCATCGAGGCGGGCGGGTTGTTGGAGATGTTGCGCGCAGCGAGAAAATGACCAGGTGACAAGGTGGCACGGTGACAAGGTGACGCAACACGCAAACGCAACACGAAATACGTAATACGGAGCACACATGCCAACTATCTGTTTGATCCCCGGCGATGGGGTAGGTCAAGAGGTGATCCCGGCGGCGGCGCGGGTGCTGGCGGCGGTTTTGCCCGGCGTGCAGTTCATTGAGGCGGACGCCGGGTGGGATTGCTTCTTGCGGACCGGCACGGCGCTGCCAGATGCCACGATCGCGGCGGTCGCGGGCGCGGATGGCGCGCTCTTCGGCGCGACGCAATCGCCCAATGAGGTCGTGCCCGGCTATCGCAGCCCGATCCTGGCGCTGCGCAAACGCTTCGACCTCTACGCCAACCTGCGGCCGACGACCAGCCTGCTGCTGGACGGCCCGCAACTCGATTTTTTGATTGTCCGTGAGAATACCGAGGGCCTCTACGCCGGCCGTGAGCGCCGGGAAGACGCCGACACCGCTATCGCCGAGCGTGTCATCACGCGGCGGGCCAGCGCGCGGATCGCCCGCGTGGCGTTCGAGTGGGCGCGGCGAAGAGCGGCAAATTGCAAATTGCAAATTGCAAATCGGCAAATCGGCAAATCCACCAATCTCCCAACCTCCCAATCTACCAATCTACCACCCCACCACCCCACCGTCACGATCGTCCACAAAGCCAACGTCCTGAAGCTGACCGACGGCCTCTTCCGGGAGGCGTGCCTGGCGGTCGCGCGGGAGTATCCCGACGTGAAGGTCAACGAGATGCTGGTGGATGCCGCGGAGATGTGGCTGGTGAAGGAGCCGGGCCGCTTCGATGTGATCGTCACCACTAACCTGTTCGGCGATATCTTGTCGGACGAGGCCGCAGGACTGGTGGGCGGGTTGGGGGTGGCGCCATCGGCCAACGTGGGCGCGGGCCGCGTGGCGGTGTGCGAGCCAGTGCATGGCAGCGCGCCGGACATCGCGGGCAAGGGGATCGCCAACCCGGTCGGCGCGATCCTCAGCGCGGCGATGCTGCTCGATCACCTGGGGCAGGTCGCGGCCGGCGAACGCGTGCGTCGCGCGGTGGCTGCGACTGTGGCCGCCGGGATCACGACGCCTGACCTGGGTGGGACGGCCATAACGCAACAGGTCACCGAGGAAATTCGCAACAGAATTGTTGCCGACACAGATCAACGCTGATCATAGCCAAAAGATCCAGAAAGAGGTACACCATGACAGCGTCTATCGAAGAGACAACCGCCAGTGGGCTGGCGCTATTGCGCGAGCTGCTGGAAATCCGTTCACCGTCCGGGGAAGAGATGCCGGCCGTCAACCACCTGGTGCGGTGGATGGCACAGCACGGTTTCGCCGCGCATCGCGACGCGGCCGGCAACGCGGTGGGCGTCTTGGAGTCGCCCGACGCGTCGCCACAGCGCGAGTTGCTCCTGTTGGGCCACATTGACACGGTGTGCGGTTTCCCGCGGGTGCGCGAGAGCGACGGGCGGCTGTACGGCCGCGGCGCGGTGGATGCGAAGGGGCCGCTGGCTGCGTTTGCGACCGCGGCGGCGGCGGTGGGCCGGCAGCCGGGCTGGCGCATCGTCGTGGTCGGCGCGGTGGAAGAGGAGAGCGCGTCATCCAAAGGCGCGCGCTACATCGTCAGCAAGCGCACGCCCGACATGGTCGTCATCGGCGAGCCGACCGGGTGGCAGCGGGTGGCGCTCGGCTACAAAGGCCGGCTGCTGGCCGATGTCGAGTTTCAACGCATGATGTCGCACACCGCCGGGCCAGCCGTCAGCGCGCCGGAGACCGCGGTCGCCTATTGGGGCCGCGTGCAGACGTTGATGGAGGAACTGAACACCGGCCGCGAGCGGGCCTGGGAGCAGGTGCAGGCGTCCCTCCGTCACATGGCATCGGGCGACGATGGGCTGCTGGAGACCGCCAACTTGCGGATGGGTTTCCGGCTGCCGCTCGACATCGCGCCGGACACCCTCAAACGCTTGCTCGTCAGCGTGGACGGCCAGGGATCGTTCCGGTTCAGCGGTGAAGAGCACGCCTATCGCGCGGAGAAGAACACGCCGCTGGTGCGCGCGTTCCTGGCGGGCGTGCGCGATCAGGGCGGCGAGCCGGGCTTCGTGGTCAAAACGGGCACCAGCGACATGAATGTGGTCGGGCCGGCATGGCGCTGCCCCATCGTCGCCTATGGTCCCGGCGACAGCAGCCTCGATCATACGCCGGGCGAGCATGTCATCCTCGACGAGTGGCGGCGCGGTGTTGCGGTGCTTGCCGGCATGTTGCAAACGGTGGTCACGACAAGCGGGTCATAGCGGTCAGGGCGCGGCGCGGGGATTGGAGATTGGCACCGGTGATCTGGTGTTCCCATCTCCAGTTTCCATTTTGCGTTATCATTCTCATTGTATTCTCAGGAAAACGGCGTATAATATGGCGGTATGCTAACTTGTCGCCGTTTTCTGATGTGTGGACTGCGAAGCCAGACCACTTTGATCCTGCCGCTGCTAATTATCCTGATGATTGGCAGTGTCGTGCATGTGCGACTTTGGGCGAATGACACCAAGAACGAGGACATCTACTTTGCCTGGGTGGAGGGGGGGCGCATCCTTGCGGGTGAAAACCCCTACAGTCGCATTCACGCTGGCGATATGCATGTCAACAACAAGTACGCCACCTATTTCCCGGTGTTTTACGGGTTTTCTGCACTCACGCAGTGGGCTGGGTTGTCGGGTTTCGCGGCCTGGATCGCTTTCTGGCGTATCGTCTTTCTAGGGTGCAACCTGGCAATCGCCGGGATGCTCTATTTCCTGACCTATCCGCGCGGGCGGCTGTTGGGCGCCGGCTTTGCCGCTGCGTTCTGGCTGTTCAACCGGTGGACTTTGTATGTGACGCAGGTGGCGCACCTTGATTTCATTGCCATTGCGCTCCTGATCGCGTCGTTGGGATTGTTTTTCCGGCATCGGCGGGCTTCTTTACTGTTGTTAAGCCTTTCGTTGGGTGTGAAACAGATCGCGATCTTTCTGGCCCCGCTTTACCTTATCTGGACGTGGCATACCGCGCGCCAGGATCGGCTCAAGCAGACTTTGCAGGCCGGCGCGCTGATCGCCAGCATCCCGACCCTGGTTTCGCTGCCTTTCCTCGCCTGGGACGCGGATGGATTTATCAAGTCGTTGATCTTTTCCGTCACGCGCAACCCGGTGGATCACTTCTCTGTGACCTCTCTCGACGGCTACATGGGGTGGCTGGGTATGACGGCGCGTCTGCCGCTCTTCCTCATGCTTGTGGCAGTTTACGGGCTTGCGTGGCGCGGTCAAATCGGCATCTACATGAGTTCGCTTCTGGCGCTGGTGACTTTCACCGATTTCAATGCGGTGCTCTTTCGGCAATATCTGACCTGGATCGTGCCGCTGATTCCGTTGGCGGTGTTGGAGCGAGTGCGGTCGGGTGGTGTGTTCGACGACGCCAGGAACGCACAATCGCCATAGCGCTTCCAAACTAAATCCTAACCGGCTTCTCATCAAACTCTCATTTGATTAGGGTACAAATGATTTGTACCCTATGCTTTTGCGCGCTATAATGCTGGGGTAGATTGCCCTGATGCGGGTCGCACACGGACGGCCTGCTGTGAAAGGAACACGTCGCATGAAACGGATCGCCTGGGTTGTTTTGATGATTATGCTTCTGCCGACCCTTGCCGGCTGTCTGGCGGGCAGTCCACAAGCCGCCACCAAGGCTGCCACCGGTCAGACCACAGCCACTGTCCAGCGGGGCAATCTCACCGCTACGGTCAACGCGGCCGGCAACATCACGTCGCGCCAGCAAGTGGCGCTGAACTTCGGCCAGTCCGGCACGGTCTCCAAGGTGTATATCAAAAGTGGCGACCGCGTGAAAGCCGGCCAGGTATTAGCCGAGTTGGACAGCAGCGACTTGCAACTCCAGCTTGACAACGCCAAGGTCAACCTGAAGATCGCCGAAAACAAGCTGGCGCAGACCAAAGCGCCCTCCACGGCGCAAGATATCGCCAATGCACGTTCTCGACTTGAATCAGTGCAGGCCAGTTACAACAAGCTGGTGGCCGGCCCGACCCAGACCGATTTGGCCGCGGCCCAGGCATCGGTGGCGAGCGCGCAAGCATCCTACGAAGCCGCGGTGAAATCGGCCGCGGTATCAGGCACCACGATTGACTCGGCGACGGCACAGTATCAGAAGGCGCTGGCCGCGCTCCAAGCTGCGCAAGCCGCCTATGATCGGGTGGCGACGGCCCCCAATATCGGTTCTCGCTCAGAATCCGTCACGCTTCAGGGCGCCACGATTGACTATAACCAGGCCAAGGCCAACTATGAGGCATCGTTGGCGACCTCGGGATCGGACGCCAAGACGAAGGTTGCGCAGGCGCTCAGTTCGCTCCAACAAGCCCAGGCCAGCCTGGCCAAGTTGCAGACCAACGAAAACGACCTGATTTCTTCAAAGGCGCAGGTGACTCAGGCGAAGAATGACCTGGAAAAGCTCCTGGCCGGCCCAGACGCCGCGACGTTGGATACCGCCCAACAGCAGGTGGCTCAGGCCGAGATCGCGGTGCGGCAGGCGGAGAACAAGCTGAAACAAGCGCAGGTCGCAGCGCCCTTCGCGGGCACGATCACCGCGGTGAACATCGTGGTCGGCCAGGCCGGACCCACCAGCGGCACGGCCGGCGCCGTCCAACTGGCCGATCTGGACAACCTGGAAATCATCGTCAATATGGCCGAAGTGGACGTCTCCAAGATCAAAATGAAGCAGATCGCCGAGATCACACTGGATGCGCTCTCCGGCGTCACCCTCACCGGTGAAGTGACATTGGTAGCGCCGGCCGGCGTGCAGACGCAAGGGGTGGTCAATTACCCGGTGACTGTCGCGGTGAAAGATCCGCCGCCGGAAGTCAAAACCGGCATGACGGCCAACGTCAATATCATCACCGATGAGCGCGACAACGTGCTGATTGTGCCCAACCGGGCGGTCCGCACGGTCGGACGGCAAAAGATGGCGACCGTTCAGTTCGAAGGTCAACAGATGCAAGTGCCGATCGTGACCGGCATGAGCGGTGATGCCAGCACCGAGATCATCAGCGGGCTGAAAGAGGGTGACGTGGTGATCATCGGCTCGACCACCACGGCCCAGACCGGCGGCTTTGGCGGCCCAGGCGGCGCGGTTATGATCCCTGGTGGCCCCGGACGCTGAGCTCATACATTGCCGGGTCTGGTCCCATCGAAGCGGCCGATGGGTGAGGTTGAGAATGATCGAGATCGAGAACGTCTACAAAATTTACCGGATGGGGGATGCTGAAGTGCATGCCCTCGACGGGTTGAGCCTGACGATCAACGAGGGCGAGTGGGTGGCAATTGTGGGGCCATCGGGTTCGGGCAAGTCCACGCTGATGAACGTGATCGGCTGCCTCGATCAGCCTACCTCCGGCTCCTACAGGCTGGATGGCGTCGAGGTCGCCAAGATGAATGACAAGGCGCTGGCCGGTGTGCGCAACCGCAAGATCGGGTTCGTTTTTCAGACCTTTAACTTACTTTCGCGCACCTCGGCGCTGGCGAATGTGGAGCTGCCGCTGGTCTACGCGGGCGCGCCTGATCGCCGCAAGCGCGCGGTGGCGGCCTTGGCGCGCGTGGGATTGGGCGAGCGGATCCACCATCGGCCCAACGAGCTATCAGGCGGCCAACAGCAGCGCGTCGCGATCGCGCGGGCGTTGATCACCGATCCGGCGATCATCCTGGCCGATGAGCCGACCGGCAACCTGGACTCGAAATCGGGCGCCGAGATCATGGAACTGTTCCACGAGATGCACAAGGCGCAGGGCCTCACGATCGTGATGGTGACGCACGACCCGGACATCGCCGCGCAATGCGAACGGGTCAACCACATCCGGGACGACAAAATCCTCAGCGACGAGCGCAACGGCGAGCGCCGCCACGTTTCCACCATCGCAGAAGAGTTCACGGCGTCGGCTGAGACCGCAGGCGTCACGCAGGGGGCGGGCATATGACCTTCATCGAGAGCATCCGAATCGCATTGCGTAGCCTGGCCGCCAACAAGCTGCGCGCCGCGCTGACCATGCTGGGCATCATCATCGGCGTGGCCGCCGTGATCGCGCTGATGGGCATCGGCCGGGGCGCGCAGAAGGCGATTGATAGCCAGATCAACAGCATGGGCACTAACCTGATCTTCATCTCGCCGGGCAGCACCAGCAGCAGCGGTGTGCGCACGGCGCAGGGTTCTGCCCAGACCCTCACCTATGATGACGCGGTGGCGCTGGCGACAGAGGGGCTGTCGGCCGTGGCCGCAGTCGCGCCCGAGGTGCGCAACTTCGGCCAGGCGGTCTACATGGGCAACAACGTCAACACGCAGATCGTCGGCGTGACGCCCGAATATGAGACCGTGCGCAACTATGCGGTGCAGTCCGGCGAGTTCATCAACGCCGCCAATGTGACGGCGCGTTCTACGGTCGCGGTTGTCGGCGCCAATATCGTCACGAACTTGTTCAGCGGCGAGGATCCGGTCGGGCAGACGATCCGCATCAACAACGTCGGGTTCAAGGTCGTCGGCGTCTTGGTGGCGAAGGGCGGCAGTGGGTTCGGCAACCAGGACGATCAGATCTTGGTGCCGCTCACGACCGTCGCCGCGCGGCTCCAGCGCGGGAATTTTCGCGGCAGCAATCTGGTCAACCAGATCAGCGTCCAGGCGACCGACGCCAACCAGATGGATGTCGCGATCCAGCAGATCAGCGAGGTGCTGCGAGAGCGCCATAAGATTCGCTTCGAGGATGATTTCACCGTGCGCAGCCAGCAAGACATGTTGGCGACCGCCGGCCAGATTACCGGTATCATGACCCTCTTCCTGGGCGGCGTGGCGGGCATTTCGCTGTTGGTCGGTGGGATCGGCATCATGAACATCATGCTGGTTTCGGTCACCGAGCGGACGCGCGAGATCGGCATCCGCAAGGCGATCGGCGCGACGCGCGGGAACATCCTGGCGCAATTCCTGACGGAAGCCACGGTGCTCAGCGTCTTCGGCGGGCTGATCGGCGTGGCGCTCGGCGCGGGGATTGCCAAGGTCATTTCGTCGGCCCCCCTGGGCGGTACGCTGGTCCTGACTTCGGTCGTTGGCGCGGATTCGGTGCTGCTGGCGACCCTCTTTGCGACCGCCGTCGGGCTTTTCTTCGGCATCTATCCGGCCTATCGCGCTGCGTCGCTGCATCCGATTGACGCCTTGCGTTACGAATAGCCGCGGGCGTGGGCCTGCCGGGCGACACTTGTGGCCTTCTCATGCGTATCTATTATAATGAAGACCACAAGCAATTGAGGAGGGACTGTGAAGCATTTCAATTCTTATCTGCGTTGGGCGTTCAG
Source organism: uncultured Anaerolineales bacterium (assembly GCA_964647225.1). GTDB lineage: Bacteria > Chloroflexota > Anaerolineae > CG2-30-64-16 > CG2-30-64-16 > CAZYHE01. The sequence continues at coordinate 3,010 of CAZYHE010000050.1, read as the reverse complement.
CATCATGGCGGTGGCCGTGCTGCTGGTTACGTCGTTCGGGGCGGCGCAAGCCGCCGATGGCCCGACGGTGACGGTGGCGGTCGCGGCGCTGAATCTGCGCCAGGGGCCGGGCACGGGATACACGATCGTGGATGTGTTGCGCTCCGGCGAGACCGGGATCGCGACGGGCCGCGATGCGGCCGGCGCCTGGCTCCAGGCGCAGATGTCCGGCGGCCGCACGGGCTGGGTCTATGCCGAGTTCGTGACGGTGAGCGGCGATGCGAGCAAGCTGCCGGTTGTCCAAACCGCCGCGGCCGCGGCGCCGGCCAGTCGGGCCGCGCCTGCGGCCGCATCCGCGGGCAACACGATCGTCTTCCAGACATCGAGCGGCGGCGTCATTTATGCCATGAACGCCGATGGGTCGGGCGTGCGCCGTCTGACGACCGGCATTGATCCGGCCATTTCGCCCGATGGCAAGCGTGTGGCGTTCACGCGCTGGTCGGGCAGCAGCACCGGCGTCTCGGGTGAATTGTGGGTGATCGGGCTGGACGGCAGCGGCGAGCGCAAGGTGGTGGGCGATGTCCAGCAGCCCAAGTCGCCCGTCTGGGCGGCCGATGGCAAGACGATCATCCTCAACATCCAGCGGGGCATCGTGATGGGCCGAGCGACCTGTTTCCCCAAGGAGTTCCCATTGCCGCCGGAAGCCGATGAGATCGAGGTTCGCGGCGATCTGGTGTGCTTCCGGGTCGCTGATCCGCTCTGGCGTCTCCGCGCGGTGGATGTCGCGACCGGCGCCTATCAGGATGTGCCGGGCGATGTCAAGTCAAAGGCGCCCACCCTCGATCCGGTCAATGGCTGGCGCGTTGTGTATGTCGGCGAGCGCGGGCTGGTGAATCTGGATATCACGCGCGGCAACACCTGGTTTTTGACCGACGATCCGCAGGATCACACGCCGGTCTTCTCTCCCGATGGCCGCAAGATTGCGGTCAGCTATCGCCAGACGGATCATTGGGAAGTCCACACGATGAACGCCGACGGCACGGGCCGCGTTCGCCTGACCGAGACGCCGACGACGGTGCTGATCGAGCAGCAGCTCAAGGGCCAATCCCCGCGCTCGTGGAACAACGCCGCGCCGGCCTGGTCGCCCGATGGCAAGCGGATCGCGTTTCTGTCGGATCGCAACGGCGCGTGGGAAGTTTGGGTGATGAACGCTGACGGGAGCAATCAGCGGTTGCTGCTCCCTGCCAGCGCGCTAGGCGGCAATCAGATTCGGTACGATGGCATGGAAGAACGTGTCATCTCGTGGAGGTAGGCAGCGTGAAGTCACTCAAGTGGATTTTGTTGGCAGTGGTGGCCGTTGTGGCGGCGGCGGGCGCATCCGGCGCGTACGCCTACAACATGGGCAAGCAGGAGGGGATGAAGGCCGGCTTGACCGCGCGCACTGATTTCCTGGCGGCGCGCACGGCCGGCGGGGCCGCAGCCCAGGGTGCGCCGGGCGGCGCGGCGGTTCCGGGCGCCGCTGCACGGGCGGGCCAGGGGGCGATGGCGGGCAATTTCACCGCCGGCCAGGTCAAATCTGTCAATGGCAATGAGCTGGAAATCAGCACCGCGACGGCGGTCACGAAAGTCAAGCTGACCGACAAGACCCAGATCGAGAAGACCGTGGCGGGCACAGCCGCCGACATCAAGGCGGGTGAGCGGATCGTCGTGCAGGGCGCCAAGGCCGCCGACGGCGCGCTGGAGGCCAGCGTGGTTCAGCTTGGCGCCGGGCGCTTCGCTGGCGCGGGCGGTCCGGGACAGGGCGGTCAATGACCCATGCGGTGAGCGCCGGGCTGTGCGGCGATGTCGGCGCGGACGCGGACGTGCAGCGGGTCCGCACGCTGATCTTCATGGTCAGCAAGTCCGTCATGCGCGACCTGGATCGGCGGCTGGACGCCAGCGGCGCGGGGGTCAGTGGGCCGCAGTTCGGGGTCATGCGCCTGCTCAGCCAGGAGAGCGCGACGATCACAGAGTTGGGCAGCCGGATGATGTTGTCGCCGGCGACCCTGGTGCCGGTCGTGGATACGCTCGAACGTAAAGGCTTCGTGCAGCGCGGGGTTGATCCCAAAGATCGGCGCCGCGTGCCGCTCCAGCTTACCGATGCAGGCGCGGAGGTTGTGACGCGGGTCGCCGTCGTTAACGGCCCCGATTCGCTCGCCCAGGGGCTTAGCGGCCTGGGTGACGAGAAGGCTCAGCAGTTGCAGGCGTTGCTGATCGAACTGGTCAATCAGTTCACCGAAGACGACGGGGTGTTGGATCGCGCCTTCGCCACGAACCTGAACGATCCGCCGCGCGCATAAAGGCTCATCGCTTCGTACACCCTCTCACCAGCGCCGGGAGGTTGCTCTTCCGTCGCCCTGGCCTTGTGAGAGGGTTCGTTCTACTACCCGACAGGTTGTTGTAGCATAGGGCCTTGTGCCCGTCGGCGTTGTTTTCTGCTCGCCTGGACGCCCACAAGGGGCTTATGCTACGCCTGTCGGGTCTTACTCAGGTGTTTTTTTGAGGAGGCTGACTTGCAGTCAAAGCGCACCCCACCCGGTCCGCCCCGGCCCAGCCTGGCCCCACTCGGCCGGGCAATCCGCTATCTTGGGCACTATCGCCGCATCACTTTCGTGGCGTACGGGACATTGTTCGTCTCGATCGTCGCGCAGTTGGCCGTGCCGCAACTCCTCCAGCGCGTGCTCGACGCCATCACCAACGGCGCGACTGCCCAGCAGATCGCCGCCGTGCCGGCGCAGGCGCGGGGCGCCGCGCTGACGGCGCTCGGCTGGACGCCCGAACAGCTCGCCGGCAACTTGAGCGGCGCGGAGACCGCGCTGATCTCCGCCGGCCTGCTGATCGTCGCTTTCGCCGTGATCCGAGCGTTGTTCGCATTCACGCAAGGTTACATGTCGGAGCGCGTGTCGCAGAGCGTGGCCTTCGATTTTCGCAACGAGCTGTACGCCAAGATTCAGCGCCTCTCGTTCGGTTATCACGACCGCAACCAGACCGG
>CAZYHE010000049.1:0-13966 GCA_964647225.1 uncultured Anaerolineales bacterium | reverse complement strand
GTTTCACTCGCACCTGGAGCTTGGCATGATCATCAAAAACCTCTGGCGCCGCCCGACGCGCAGCCTGCTGACCATCCTCGGCATCGCCATCGGCGTGGCCGCGGTGGTGGCATTGGGCGCGATGGCCGGGGGGATGGTGGAGAGCTATGGCACGGCCATCGGCACGAACGCCGATCTGCTGGTGATTCAGGCCAACGCGCTCGATCCGCTCTTCAGCAGCCTGGACGAGGAGATGGCGCAGCGGATCGCAGCCGTGCCGGGGGTCGAGACGGTGGATCCCGGCGTCTACACCTGGATCGCCACCGACGAGATGCCCTTCTTCCTGATCTTCGGCTATCCCGCGGGCAGCCCGGCGACGATGCATTACCGGATCGTCGAGGGCAAGCCCGTCACCGGGCCGAAGCAGATCGTCATCGGCCGCCGCGCCGCCGACTCGCTGAAGAAGACGGTGGATGACACCGTGCGGCTCTACGGCGTGCCCTACCGCATCGTCGGCATCTACGAGACGGGGCAGGGGATGGAAGAATCGGGCGGGCTGGTCACGTTGGCCGACGGCCAGGACATCGCGCAAAAGCCGCGCAAGGTCAGCCTGTTCCAGGTGGGCATCCGCCGCAATTCGGACATGGATCAGATCAAGCGCCGCATCGAATCGCTGGACAAGGTGCTGTCCGCCAACGTCGCCAGCGAATACAACGCGGCCGAGCAATACGCGGGCCTGATGCAGGGCTACGCCTGGGGCATCGCGGCGGTCGCCATCATCGTCGGCGGGCTGGGCATGATGAACGCGATGGTGATGAGCGTGCTGGAGCGCACGCGCGAGATCGGCACGCTGCGGGCGCTCGGCTGGCGCCGCGGGCAGATCGTCCGCATGATCATGGGCGAGGCGGTGTTGCTCAGCCTGCTCGGCGGCGGGGTCGGGATCGCGATCGGCGTGGGGCTGTCGGAGGCGGCCGAACGCATCCCCAGCATCGGCGCGTTCATGGCGGGGATCTATTCGCCCGGCCTGTTCGCCCAAGGTCTGGGCACGGCGCTCTTCCTCGGAATCATCGGCGGCGCATACCCGGCGTGGCGCGCGGCCAATTTGCAGCCGGTCGAGGCGCTGCGCTACGAGGGCGGGACCGGCGCCGACGGCAAAGGCCGCTCCCGGCTGATGTTCGGCGGCCAGGCGTTCCGCAATCTGTGGCGCCGCCGCACCCGCACCATCCTGTCGGCGACCGGCATCGGCATCGGCGTAGCGACGCTGGTGATGATGGGCGGCATGAGCAAAGGCATCCTGGGCCAGCTCAACATGCTCGCCGGCAGCGGCAGCACGGGGCACATCACGTTGATGCAGAAAAAGGTGGCCGACATGAGCATGAGCACGCTCGACGAGCGCATGCTCGGCCAGATTCAGGCCATGCCCGGCGTGAAGTCGGTCAGCCCGTACCTGATGGGGTTCGTGATGACGGCGGACATGCCGTTCTTCCTGTTCGGCGGGATCGAACCGAACAGCGCAGCGATGGCCCACTACCAACTGACCGAGGGCCGTCTGCTGGCGCGACCGAACGAGGTCATGATCGGGAAAACGGCCGCCAAGAACTACAAAGTCGGCGTGGGTGACACGATCAGCCTCTATGATAACCGCTACAAGATCGTCGGCTTGTACGAGACCGGCGTCGCGTATGAAGATGGCGGCAGCGTGATGGCGTTGCGCGAGGCGCAGCGGCTCCTCAACCGGCCCCGCTCGGTGAGCTTCATCTTCGTGGATGTGGTACACCCGGACGCGGCCGATGCGGTGCGCGCGGCCCTCGAGCATCGCTTTCCCGATGCCCAGGTGAGCCTGAGCAGCCAGTTTGCGCAGGATAGCGATGCCCAGGAACAGATGGATGCGTTCGCCGCGGTGATCGGCATCCTGGCGATGCTGGTGGGCGGCATCGTCGTCGCCAACACGATGATGATGTCCATCTACGAGCGCACGCGCGAGATCGGCACGCTGCGCGCCCTGGGGTGGCCCAAGCGGCGCATCCTGGGCCAGGTGGTGCAGGAGAGCCTGTGGCTGTGCCTGGTGGCCGGCGTGCTCGGCTCCGTCCTGGGAGTCGCCATGCTCTGGGGCATCAGCAAGCTCCCGGTCGCCGATGCGATGATCACGGCGACGTGGGATGCGCGCACCTTTGTGGATTCGATCGCCCTGGCGCTCGGCGTCGGGCTGATCGCAGGTTTCTATCCGGCCTGGCGGGCGAGCAAGCTGCAGCCGGTCGAGGCGTTACGATATGAATGATGAACGATGAATGCTGAGTGATGAATGGCGGAGGTCGGAATTCATCATTGATCATTCAGCAATCATCATTCTGTTGGGGAGGAAGCAATGAAGAATGCGACGATCATCTTGTTGATCAACCTCTTGGTCCTGACCGGTTGCAGTGGCGCGACCGCGAAATCGGCGGAGACGGCGAAGAGCGAGGCGGTGCAATCAGCCAGCCAGGAGAATGTCATTTGGGCTTCGGGCAAGCTGCTGCCGGCGCGTTGGGCAGGGTTAAGCCCGGCCGCCAGCGGCGCGCTCCGGGCCTTGAATGTGGCGGAAGGCGACCAGGTGGCGGCCGGCGCGCTGCTGGCCGAGGTGGACAACGGCATCTTGCAGAGCCAGGTGGAGGTCGCCCGGGCCGCGGTCGCCGAGGCGGAGGCCGCGCGCAACAAGCTGCTGGCGGGCGCCACGCCGACCGAGCTGGCGCAGGCCCAGGCGGATGTCCTGGCCGCGCAGAGCGGGGTCGCCCAGGCCCAGGCCAACCTGAGACAGGCGCAAGAGGCGGGCGTCGTTGCCGAGGCACAGGTCGCCATCGCGCAGGCGCAGTACAACGAGCTTGCCAGCCGGCCTTCTCCCGCCGAGCGAATCGAGGCGCAGCGCCGGATTGATCTGGCGCGGCTGGCGCTGGAGCAGGCGCAGCGGGCCTATGATGAGGTGCGCGGCGACCCGCATATCGGAATGCTGCCGCAGGCGCTGGCACTGCAACAGGCGACGACCGACTTCGAGGCGGCCAAGGCTGCCTACCAGGTCGCCACGCAAGGCGCCACGCGCGAGCAACTCGCCGTCGCCGCTGCGCAGATCAACGCCGCGAAGGCACAGGTTCAGGTTGTCCGTGCCCAGACGCCGCCCGCCGAAGCTGCGGTCAAATCGGCCGAGGCGCAGGTGGTGCGCGCCCAAGCCGCGCTCGACCGGGTGAAGGCGGGCGCGACCGCCGAAGATAAGGCGATGGCTGAAGCGCGGGTGAAGTCGGCCCAGGCGTTGTTGGCGCAGGCCCAGGCGCAGCTCAGGCAGACCCAGGTCAGCGCGCCGTTTGCCGGGCAGGTGGGCACGATCTACGTGCGCCCCGGCGAACTGGCAGCGCCCGGCCAGCCGGTGCTGATGTTCGGCGACACGAGCAAGCTGCGCGTCGAGACCACCGACCTGCGCGAGACCGATGTGACCAAACTCAAGGTCAACATGCCGGTCGAGGTCACGTTCGATGCGCTGCCCGGCCGCACGTTCCAGGGCAAGATCACCCGCATCGCGCCCATGAGCACCACCGAGAAGGGCAGCACCAACTTCACCGTGATCGTCGAAGTGCCGGATCTCGATGGAAGCCTGCGGTGGGGGATGACGGCGTTTGTGAATGTGCGGGTAGACAAGTAGACGAGGACGCGGGTGGATTGGTGGATTGGGAGATTGGTAGGTTGGGAGATTGGGGAACGGGGAATGGGGAAACCCGCGGTGGCAGGGGGTCGTCAGTACGCAATACGGCAATACGCAATACGCAACACGCAGTACGTTCCCATGGATGAGCAACGATGAACGATGAATTGATCCGCACCATCAGCCTGATGAAAATTTACGGGGCCGGCGAGGCGGCGGTGCGCGCACTGGATGGGGTGAATCTGGTGGTGGCGCGCGGCGAACTGCTGGCCGTCATGGGGCCGAGCGGCTGCGGGAAGAGCACGCTGCTGAACATGCTCGGCGCGCTCGATCAGCCCACGTCCGGGGAGGTGTGGGTGGCGGGCGAGAACCTGGCGCGGCTGAAGAACGTGGACGCGTTCCGGGCCAAGACGGTCGGCTTCGTCTTCCAGCTCCACAACCTGCTGCCGACCCTCAGCGCGCAAGAAAACGTCGAGGTGCCGATGCAGGGGCAGCTCCCGACCGGCAAGCGGCGTGAACGGGCCAAGATGCTGCTGGAGATGGTCGGGTTGGGCGGCCGGGGCGGCGCGCTGCCGAGCCAGCTCTCCGGCGGCCAGCGCCAACGTGTGGCGGTCGCCCGCGCCCTGGCGAACGGCCCGGCCCTGATCTTCGCCGACGAGCCGACCGGCAGCCTGGACACGCAGAGCGGCGAAGAGGTGCTGGCGCTGCTGGCCGACCTCAACCGCACACAGAACACCACAATCGTGATCGTGACCCACGACCGCCGCGTGGCCCAGGCCACCCAGCGCATCGTGCGCATGTCCGACGGCCGCATCGTCAGCGATCACCGGCTGGACGATCCGCTGGAGGAGGATCTGCGGACGCTGGCGGATAGCCGGCTGGGACAGGCGATTTTGGGGAACAATGGATTGAAGGCGGATTATCTGGACGTAAATGCACGGGCAGCGCTGCAGCGGTTATTGGAAAGGGTACACAACCGACCTTGACCCCACTGGACGGTTTGCTAATTTCGGGTACAATACAACCAGTAAGAAGACATTAGCCTGAAAGAGATTGGAGCAACTGATATGACTGCCGATTCGCCTACAAGTCCGGTTGTGCGAGAGATGGTCAATCGGATCGCGGAGCGGTGCCATCCTAAAAAGGTGATCCTTTTTGGGTCACACGCACGCGGCGACGCGCGCAGCGATAGCGATTTCGATTTATTGATTGTTGCGCCCTCGGATGAACCGCGTTGGCATCGTACAGTCCCGATCTATCGTCTCTTAGCTGGTCTAGGGGTACCGAAAGACGTTGTATGGTGGACGCCCGAGGAGATCGCCGAGTGGCGCGACGTGAAATCGCATTTCATCAATACGGCACTCCGGGAAGGGCAGGTGCTCTATGAAAGCGCCGCGTGATCATGCCAGGGCTTTGCTCAAGAAAGCAGCTAACGATTTGATCGCCGCTGAAGCGACGCTGAATACCGAGCAGGCTTTGGATACCGTATGTTTCCACGCCCAGCAAGCGGTAGAAAAGAGCCTAAAGGCGATCCTGGCGCTCTATGATATAGACTATCCCCGGCGGCATGATTTGGGTGAATTACTTGCCCTGATCTTGCCGCTTGCTCCGCAGATTGCGCCTCTCGAAGATCGAATACTTCGGATGACTCCTTACGCCGTCGAAGCGCGTTATGACGAAAATTTTGATCCGCTTTTGCTTGAGGCTGGTCAGGCGTTCGACACAGCCAACGAAGTTTATCAGTTGACGCGCGACTTTCTCAAATAGATAGTTTGACCACGACCGCCAGAAGAGTCGAATAGTTACAAGACGATTGACACGACTAGCCAACCTTGCCTGCGTCAACATTGGCGCAGGTAGCCCGGTGTTGCCTCATTTCCCCCGTTCCCCCCGCACATACGGCAACCCTAATGCGGCCGGCGCGCCCAGGCGCTTCTTCATCGCCTCGCGTGAGCCGATGATAAGGATCAAGATCACGAGCGCGTAGGGCACCATCTGCAGGAAAAAGCCCAGCTTGGGCATGTAGAAGAATGGATTCGCCAGCCCCAGCAGCAATTGTGGCCCCTGCAGGTCGAGGATGAGCCGGCGCACCGCGCCGAACATATACGCGCCCGCCATCGCGCGCCACGGGTTCCACTGCGCAAAAATCACCAGGCCGACGGCGATCCACCCCTGCCCGGCCGTAGTCAACTCGCTGAACCAGCCGGGGGCCACCGCCAGGCTGACCGTCGCGCCGGCCAACCCGGCCAGCAGGCCGCCGGCAAAAACATACAAATAGCGCAGCCGGAAGACATTGATGCCCAGCGCATCAGCCGCCGCGGGATATTCACCCACCGCGCGGAGATGCAGGCCAGGCCGCGTTCGTTGGATGTAAAACCAGACGGCCGGAGTCAACAGATACCCCACATAAACGAGCACACTGTGATTGGTGAAGAAGATCGGCCCAATCAGGGGAATGCTCGTTAGAAGCGGGATGCTGAAGGAAGGCAGGAGCGCAACCGTGCCGGCTTTGCTAAGCCCTTCGCCCAACACCAGGCTCAGGCCAACGCCAACGAAGTTGGTCGCCAGGCCGCTGACCACCTGATCGGCCTGAAAGCTGATCGTCACCACCCCGTGCAGAAGGCTGAGCAAGCCGGCGGCCAGCATGGCGAAGACGACCCCCAGCCACGGCTGCCCTAAATCAACCGCGGTCTTGAAGGCGGTCATGGCGCCAATCAGCATCATGCCCTCGATGCCCAGATTCAACACCCCCGAACGTTCCGCCAGGATTTCGCCGATGGCTGCGAACAGGAGCACGGTTCCGGTGGCGACACCGGCCTGGAAAATAATGATCCAATCGAGCATGAGGGTATCCTCGGAGTATCGGCCTTCCGTATTGCGGATTGCGGATTGCGGATTGGGTCTCGGCAGACAGTACGCAACACGCACTACGCACTACGCATCACGCACTACGCGCACCCGATAACGCAGCAAGACATCACTCGCGATCACGCAGACCAGGATGATGCCCTGGAGCATGCGCGGGACGCCGGAGGGCTGGATTTCGCGTCCGGCCAGGATCAAACCGCCGAACAGGATGGAAACCAGGATCACCGCGAACGGATTGAGTTTCGCCAGCCAGGCGACGATGATCCCGGTGAAACCGTAACCGGGCGAGATCGCGCCTTGCAGGCGATGCACCACGCCGGAAATCTCCGCCATGCCGGCCAGCCCAGCCAGCCCGCCCGAAAGCATCATCACCAACACGGTGTTGCGCACGATGCTCACGCCGGCATAATTTGCCGCGCGCGGGTTGTCGCCGATCAGGCGGATTTCGTAGCCCCACCGGCTGCGATTGACGATGAACCAGACGATGACCGCGGCGGCAATGCCAAAGAGGAAGCCCAGATGCAGCGTCAGGCCGGCGAAGGCGTCTATCTGCGCGGCCAAGTCGGTCAGGCGCGGCAGCCAGGCGCTCTTGGGGAAGACCGGCGACATCTGGAAGCCGCCTTCGCTCCACGCGCCAAAGACCCAGTAAAGCGTCCAAGATACCGCGATGTAGTTCATCATCAAGGTCGTCACGACCTCGTTGACATTGAGCCGCGCCTTCAGATAGCCGGGCAGCCAGGCCCACAGCGCGCCGCACAGGAAACCTGCGACCGCCATCGCGCCGAGCATGATCGGCGCGGGTGTCGTTTTTGGCAGCAGTGGCACAAGCACAACCGCGCTGGCCCCCCACGCGCCCAGGTAGAACTGCCCTTCGGCGCCGATGTTCCACAACCGCATCCGAAACGCCAACGCGCAGGCCAGCCCCACCAGGATCAACGGCGCCGCCTTGACCAATGTGTCGTTGAGCACGCCGACGCTGCCGAACGCCGCCTTCGCGATGTGGAGGTACGACCGGATCGGATCGCCGCCGGCCAGCCCGATGATGACGCCACCGATGATGAACGCCAGGATCAACGCCCCCACCGACGTCGCCGCCGGCAGCCAACCGGGGGTCTGCAATCGCGGCTCGATCTGGATTCGCAGCGGAAAACGGAACCCACGCCCAGAAGTTTCGCTCGCTTCGCTCACGGCCATCGTCCCTTACTCCTTCACCGCCGCGTCTGCCGCGGATGATCGCGGATTCGCGCGGATCAAAAGCTGAAAAAGAATCCTATCCGCGTGCATTCGTGTCAATCCGCGGCTTGCTTGACCATAGTCTCCAAACGCTGCCCGGCCATCATCAGGCCGATCTGCTCGAGGGTTGCCGCCTCAGCCTTCAGTTCGCCCATGATCTCGCCTTCGTAGATGCCGACGATGCGGTCGGAAAGCGATATGAGTTCGTCAAGCTCCTCCGAGATCAGGAGGATCGCGGTGCCGCGGGCGCGCTCGTCGAGCAGGACACGATGCACGGCTTCGATCGCGCCCACATCCAACCCGCGCGTAGGCTGCACCGCCACGATGAGCTTCGGCCCGACCGACATCTCGCGGGCCAGGATCGCCTTCTGCAAGTTGCCGCCCGAAAGCAGCCGCGCCTGGACGTTGATCGTCGGCGTCGCAATGTCGTAGGCCTTTTTCAGCGTTTCGGCATGCTCCTTGATCGCCGGCCGGTTCAAGATCCAGCCATTGGAGATCGGCGCCGCCCGGTAGTTTTTCATAATGAGATTGTCGGCCACGCTGAGGCCCGGCGCACTGCCGACCCCATTGCGATCTTCGGGGACATGGGCCACGTGCCGCGCAATCGCCGCGGCGGGGGAACGATTGACGATATCCTCGCCGTTGATCAGCACTTGGCCGCAGGTGCATTTGCGCAGCCCGGTGATCACCTGGGCCAGCTCGCTCTGCCCATTGCCCGCCACCCCCGCCATCCCGACGATCTCGCCGGCGCGCACTTGCAACGCCAGCCCCTTCAATGCGTGCAGCCCCCGGTCATTCTCCGCGCAGATGTCGCGCAAATCGAGCACCGCGGCGCCGGGCTGCGCGGGCGGCTTTTTCAGCGTAAAGACGATCTCGCGACCGACCATCAATTGCGCCAATTGGCGCTTGGTCACCGAACTGGCGGGCAGCCCGGCGGCCGTCACCCGGCCGTGCTGCAACACGGTGATCCGATTGGCGATGGCGAGCACCTCGTCGAGTTTGTGGCTGATGAAAACGATAGAATGGCCGCTGGCGACCATGCCGCGCAGGGTGACGAACAGCTCCTCGACCTCCTGGGGTGTCAAGACGGCGGTCGGTTCGTCCATGATGAGCACGCGCGCGCCCCGGTAGAGCATTTTCAGGATTTCCACGCGCTGTTGTTCGCCGACCGAGAGCTGCCAGAGCTTGGCTTTCGGATCCACTTTCAAGCCGAACTTCGCCTGGAGTTCCAAGACGCGCCGGTCCAAATCAGACAGACGCAGGAAGAAACGGGGAGTATCCAGGCCCAGGACGATGTTCTCGGTAACGGTTTGCGAGGGGACCAACATGAAATGCTGGTGGATCATGCCAAGCCCGGCCGCGATGGCGTCGCGCGGGGAATTGAAGCTGACGCGGGCGCCGTTCACTAAGATCGTGCCCGCCTCCTGCTTATACATGCCAGCCAACACATTCATCAATGTGCTCTTGCCGGCGCCGTTCTCCCCCAGCAAAGCATGGACCTCGCCCTGGCGCAGATCGAAGTCTACATGATCGTTGGCAAGAACACCAGGGAACCGCTTGACGATGCCACGCATCTCGACGGCCTTGACGGGTTCGGGCATGGGGAACCTCACGGGGACAGTAAACTGGTAAATTCGTAGATTGGTAAACTGGGCGAACTAAGTTACCAATCTACCAATCTACCAGTTACCAACCTACTGCTTCGGCAATTCAGCCGTGATGCCGTCGGCCCACCAGTACATGCAGTACTTGCACTTCAGGCCCTCGGCGCCGGGCGGGAACTGATCGAGATCAGCCTGCGCCATCTTCTCACCCTTCGGGACGATGACCTTGCCCTTGTTGTCCTTGATCTCGCCCGCGAAGACATCGAGGCGGGTGAATTGGCCCTTGTTCATCTTGGCCATGATGTCCTTCGCCTGCGCCAACACGTCCGCGGGCAGGTCTTGCATGCCCTTGGTCGGCTGCTGACCGTCCATCAAGCCAAACAGGCCCAGGGCGCCGGTGTCGGAATCAAAGTAATCCCACCCGGCCTTGTAGGTGCCGGCCTGCACCTTCTTGGCGATATCGGCATAGACGGGACCCCAATTCCAGTAGGGGGCGGTCAGGCAGCGCTCAACCTTGCAGGAGCCAACCCAATCGTAAGTGACGCCCCACTTGCCTTTGGCTTGCGCCACGTCGGCCACGGCCGGCGTATCCGCGCCGGTGAAGACAACCTGCGCGCCCGCATCGAAGAGCGATTCCGCAGCCTGCTTCTCGATGACCGGATCGTGCCACGTATTGATCCAGCGCACATCCATGGTGCATTCGGGGCACGTCTTCTTCATACCCAGCGCGATGGCGTTGCCCAGGCGCAATTCTTCGGGGATGGGGAAGGTCGCCATGTACCCCAGCTTGGGGTTGCCGTCTTTCTTCGCGCGCGCGCCGGCGAGCATGCCCGCCACGTACTTCATGTTCTCCATTGCGCCGAAGAGGTTGCCGAAGTTCTTGCCGTTCGACTTGAACCCGCTGATGTGGATGAACGTGATCTTCGGGAACTCGTTAGCAACCGTCTCCATCGGATCCATGAAGCCGAACGAGGTGCCGTAGATCAGGTTGAAGCCCTTGCGGGCCAGACTGCGGAATACCTGCTCGGAGTCGGCCCCTTCGGGCACGTTCTCGACGTAAGCGATATTCGCATTTTCCATGTTCTTCTTGATGTATTCCAGGCCTTCGTAATGTGCCTGGCTCCAGCCACCATCATCATGCGGGCCGATCAAGACCATCGCGACGTTGAACTTCCCGGCTTGCACATCCGGGATTTGCAGGCCGGCTTTCTCGGCCGGTTTGGCTGGCTCGGCTTTGGCAGCCGGCGCCGCGGGCGCTGGCGCGGGGGCCGGCGCGCACGCGCCAACGATCATCGAAAAGACGATCACCAGGGCGATTACGCCCCAAACTCGATTGTGAGACATCTGTTTCCTCCTTCAAGCGTTAGGGAATGGATAGATCCAACGAGGGGAAATCCGAACCGGTCTGTTTGAGCACCGCCTTTCTGTGAATCCAGAACCTGGTGCGAAAGCCGGCGGCTACGATCTCGCCGTAATCACTATTGTAGCCGAAAGTGGCAGTAATGCAAATGACTCACGTCATGTCCGCGCAATGGGCGAGGGGTGTGGTATAATCGGCCAACCGTGCTGGATCGCCAGCTATCAGTCACCAGCCCCTGGGAGGAAGCCATGGAACGGAACGATATGATCCGCGTGGCACGCGGAGATGCGCCCGCCGATTTGGTGCTGCGCAATGCAAAGCTCGTGAACGTCTATTCGGGAGAGATCTACCCCAGCGATGTGGCGGTCTATAATTCCCGGATCGCGGGCATCGGCCCCGGCTATGTGGGGCAGCGGGAGATTGACCTGAACGGCAGCTATCTGGCGCCCGGCCTGATTGACGCCCACGTCCACATCGAGAGCGCCATGGTCGGCGTGCGTCAGTACGCCCAGACTGTGGTGCCCAAAGGCGTGACCTCGGTCATCGCCGATCCGCATGAGATCACCAACGTGCTGGGGCTGGATGGCATCCGCTACATGTTCGATCAGGCCAAATACGGCCAGCTTAGCATGTTCGTGATGGTGCCCTCGTGCGTGCCGGCCACCCACATGGCGACCGCGGGCGCGTATCTCGAAGCCAAGGACATCGCTTCGCTCCAGAACGACCGGTGGGTGTTAGGTCTGGGCGAGATGATGAACTATCCCGGGGTCGTCAATGAAGACCCGATCACGTTGGAGAAGATCGAAGCGTTCAGAACGCGCGTGCTCGACGGCCACGCGCCGGGCCTGCGCGGCAAGTCGCTGAACGCCTATATGGCTGCGGGCATCGGCTCGGATCACGAATGCACGACGGTGGACGAGGCGCTGGAAAAGTTGCGGCTGGGCATGTACATTCTGATCCGCGAAGCCACCAACGCCCACAACCTGGCGTCGCTCCTGCCGCTGCTCACCCCCGACAATTCCCGCCGAATCTGCTTCTGTACCGACGACCGGCACCCGGCCGATCTGCTCGATGAAGGCGGTGTAGATCACCTGGTGCGCGCGGCCATCCGGAGTGGGGTTGATTTGGTCACCGCGATCCGCATGGCGACCCTCAACGCGTCCGAATGGTTCCGGCTGTACGATCGCGGCGGCATCCGGCCCGGCCACCGCGCCGACCTGATCGTCTTCGACAACCCGGCGGAGTTCGCCGTCCGGCTGGTGATCCGCAACGGCCAGGTGGTGGCCGAAAATGGGAAGATGTTGTCATTCGAGCTGCCGGAGCGGCCGTCCTACCTGCGCGGCTCGATAAACGTGAATTGGCACACCGTGGACTTCACCATCCCGGCCGAAGGCCGCCGCGCCCACGTCATCGGCGCTGTGCCCGACAACTTGATCACCGAAGACCGCATCTTGGAAATCCCAACGGCCTCGGGTTTCGCCATCCCCGACATCGAACGCGATATCATCAAAATGGCGGTGATCGAGCGGCACATGGCGACCGGTCGCGTGGGCAAGGGATTCGTGCAGGGGTTGGGGCTGCGCCGCGGCGCCATCGCCTCGACCATCGCGCACGATCATCACAACCTGGTGGTCGCGGGCACCGACAATATCTCGCTCAGCACCGCAGCCGGCGCCATCGCAGACATGGGCGGCGGGCTGGCCGTGGCGGATGGCGTGCGCATCCTCGCCCGGCTGCCGCTGCCGGTCGCCGGGCTGATGTCGAACAAGCCGATTACCGAGGTGCGCCGCGTGCTGGACGAGGTTACCGCCGCGGCCCAGACCTTGGGCGCCAGCCTGCACGATCCCTTCATGGTCCTCAGCTTCCTGGCGCTGGAGGTCATCCCGCACATCAAGCTGACGGACATGGGGCTGGTGGATGTGGATCAGTTCAAGTTCGTGCCGCTGTGGGTCGAATAGAGCGCGATCTGGTATAGCCGTTCATCGCCTCGCAAAGAAAAGCGGGACAGGTCCCGGCCCCTCGAAGGCCCGTCCTGTCCCGCCCACCAATCTACCAATTTACCAATTTACCAATCTACCAACCTACTTATCGTTCAGCGCCGCGACCCCCGGCAACACCTTGCCTTCCAGGAACTCCAGGCTGGCGCCGCCGCCGGTGGAAACGTGAGTCATCTTCTTCGCCACACCGGCCTTCTTCACTGCGCTGGCGCTGTCACCGCCGCCGATGACGGTCGTCGCGCCGCTTTCGGCCAGCAGCTTCGCGATGGCGAAGGTCCCTTCAGCGAACTTCGGGAACTCGAAGACACCCATCGGGCCGTTCCAGACCACCAGCTTGGCGGCCTTGAGCACTGCGCCGAACGCGGCGATGCTCTTCGGGCCGATGTCCAGCATGCGCCAGCCGGCCGGAATTTTATCCACGTCTACGACCTGGCTGGCCGCTTCAGCGTCGAACTTGTCGGCGACGACCGCGTCCACGGGCAGCAGCAGCTTGCCGCCGGACTTGGCCAGGATCGCCTTGGCCGTCTCGACCGAGCCGGCTTCCACCAGGCTGTCGGCCATGTCGTAGCCCTGGGCGGCCAGGAAGGTGTTCGCCATGCCGCCGCCGATGATGAGCGTGTCGCACTTGGCGAGCATGTTCTCGACCACCAGGATCTTATCGCTGATCTTGGCGCCGCCCAGGATGGCGACGTAGGGATGCGCCGGGTTGTCGGTGGCGCGGCCCAGGTATTCCAGCTCTTGTTCCATCAGGAAGCCGGAGACCGCGGGCAGGAAGCGGGCCACACCCTCGGTCGAAGAATGCGCACGGTGCGCCGAGCCGAACGCGTCATTGACGTACACGTCGCCCAGCGCCGCCATCTTCTTCGCCAACTCCAGATCGTTCTTCTCTTCACCCTTGTGGAAGCGCGTGTTTTCCAGCATCAACACATCGCCGGGCTTGAGGGCCGCAGCCAGCGCCGCGACCTCCGGGCCGACGCAATCGGGCGCCATCTGCACGGGCTTGCCCAGCAGCTTGCCCAGCGCCTCGGCCGCCGCCTTCAGGCTGAATTCGGGATCGGGGCCGCCCTTGGGCCGGCCCAGGTGGCTCATCAGCAGCAGCGACGCGCCCTGCTCCAGCACATACTGGATCGTCGGCAGTGCCGCCTTGATGCGCTTGTCATCGGTCACGACGCCATCGGCCATCGGCACGTTGAAGTCCACGCGCATGAGGACGCGCTTGCCCTTGAGGTCAATGTCGCGGACAGTTTTTTTGTTCATG
>CAZYHE010000048.1:0-14030 GCA_964647225.1 uncultured Anaerolineales bacterium | reverse complement strand
TGCTGACGGAAATCGGCCGGGCCACGACCGTGCAGCGTCTCGATCGCCTCGATCACCTCCAGGCTGTTGCCCACGGCCAGGCCGAGCGGCTGGCTCATGTCGCCGATGAGCGCCGTTACCATGCGCCCCAGCCCGCGGCCGATCTTCGCCATCAACTCGGCCAGCTCGACCGCTTCGGGCAGCGTCTCCATGAACGCGCCGCGGCCGACCTTCACATCGAGCACGATCGCATCCGCGCCGGCCGCGATCTTTTTTGACATAATCGAGCTGGCGATGAGCGGGAGGGCGGGAACCGTGCCGGTCACATCGCGCAGCGCGTAGAGCTTGCCATCGGCTGGGGCCAGTTCGTGCGTCTGCCCGGCCACCACCATGCCCACGTCACGGAGTTGGCATCGGAATTGCGCCAGGGTCAGATCCACGCGGTAGCCGGGGATGGACTCCAGTTTGTCGAGCGTGCCGCCGGAGAAGGAGAGGCCGCGGCCCGACATCTTGCCGACCGGCACGCCCAGGCTGGCAACCATCGGCCCGACGACGAGGGTCGTCTTGTCGCCCACGCCGCCGGACGAGTGCTTGTCCACGATGAAGGGGGCCACGTCGTGCAGATCGAGCGTGTCGCCCGAAAACGCCATCGCCTCGGTCAGGTGGGTCGTCTCCTCGGGGGTCATCCCGCGGAAATAGACCGCCATGCAGAACGCCGCGGCCTGATAGTCGGGCACGTCGCCGCTGACGTAGCCCCGGATGAAGAACTCGATTTCGGCGCGGGTCAACGCGCCGCCGTCCCGCTTCTTGGTGATGATGTCAACGATACGCATGGCGCCTCGGATGTGGAGCGATTTCTGGCGCATTATAACACGACGGGCCTCGCAATGACTGTCGTTGCAAGTGACTTCGACGGTTCCTACAGCCGCAAGATCAACCCCTCGTTCGGCCCCAGATCGAGCGCCGAGAGCGCCGCCCTCCGCGGGCCGGTCATCTCGGTGGAGAGGGCGACGTGCGCCTCTGCGCCGACCGCCGAGAGATCGAGCCGCCGCGCCGAACTCCCGAAGTTGAGTACGATCAGGAAGCGCGTCGCGCCCTGGCTGCGCAGATACGCAAAGACATCTCCCGCGCCCGCGTCCAATGATTGATAGGCGCCGATCGTGAGGGCCGGCTCGGTCTGCCGGAGGGCCGTGAGCGCCCGGTAGAAGCTGAGCATCGAGGCCGGGTCGGCGGATTGGGCGGCCACATTGCGCGTTGCGAAGTCGCCGGCCACGGGCAGCCAGGTGCGCACGCCCACCGGCGCGAAGCCGGCGTTGGGCGAGGCGTCCCACTGCATCGGCGTGCGCTCCGGGTCGCGGCCGACCAGGTGGGCGATCTCCGGTTGGTTGACGGCCGGCGGGTCTTGCACCATTTCGGGCGGGATCGCCACATTCTCCATGCCGATCTCGTCGCCGTAGTAGCAGGTGGGGGTGCCGCGCAAGGTCAGCAGCAGCATGTTGGCGACGCGCGCCTGGCTCGGCCCGATACGGGTCGCCAGGCGGTGCTGGTCGTGGTTGCCCAGCACCCAGTTGGGCCACGCGTCCGCGGGCAAGATCGCCTCGTAGGCGTCCACCATGTGGCGCACCGCCGCCGCGTCCCAGGCCGCGTGGATGAGCTGGAAGTTGAACGGCAGGTGGCACTCCCGGCCCGCCCGCCCGCCGTAGTACGTCACCAGATCCGCATTCGGCATGTAGATCTCGCCGACCATCATCCGATCGTCGTAGGCGTCCAGCACCTTGCGCATCTCCCGGATCAGGCCATGCACCTCCGGCAGGTTGGCGGTGTAGATGTGTCGCAGGCTGTTGTGCGGGTTGACGCCGTCCCAATCCGGGTTGGCCGGCTCGTCCCGGAAGAGCGGGTCCTTCAGCATCAGCCAGATCACATCCACCCGGAAGCCGTCCACCCCGCGATCCAGCCAGAAGCGCATGGTATCGAGCAAGGCT
This sequence comes from uncultured Anaerolineales bacterium, assembly GCA_964647225.1. GTDB lineage: Bacteria > Chloroflexota > Anaerolineae > CG2-30-64-16 > CG2-30-64-16 > CAZYHE01. The sequence continues at coordinate 12,069 of CAZYHE010000048.1, read as the reverse complement.
GCGACGACATCGGGGTTGCGGTAGTTCAGCTCCGGCTGCTGGGTGACGAACTGGTGCATGTAGTACTGGCCGGTGTGCGGATCGAAGGTCCAGGCCGGGCCGCCGAAATAGCTCAGCCAGTTATTGGGCGGCCCGCTGTCCGGCGCCGGATCGCGCCAGATGTACCAGTCGCGCTTCGGATTATCACGGCTGGCGCGGCTCTCGATGAACCACGGGTGTTGGTCCGACGTGTGGTTGGGCACCAGGTCGAGGATCAGCTTCATGCCGCGGCCGTGGGTCTCAGCCAGCAACCGGTCGAAGTCGGCCAGCGTGCCGAAGAGCGGGTGAATCGCGCAGTAGTCGGCCACGTCGTAGCCGAAGTCATGCATGGGCGAGGGGTAGATCGGTGAAAGCCACACCGCGCCGGCGTTGAGGCTCTGCACATAGTCCAGCCGGGCCTCGATGCCGGGCAGGTCGCCCACGCCGTCACCATTGCTGTCCTGGTACGAGCGGGGGTAGATTTGGTAGATAATGCCGGTTTGCCACCAGTGGAAAGCGCCGTCCATCGTTGGTCTCCTTGAGTTGGATGTGCATCATGCTGCGCCGCTATTATACCTGAAGCCCCCCATCTACCTGTATTTCTGTCTCGCGGCGCGATGAACGGCGAACGCTGCTGTTTGCCCTGTGCGTGATGTTGTTTGCTGGAGCAGGCCAGCATCGCGGCCTTTTCCATACTTGGGCGTGACCGAACGAGGGGGACAACACAGCCTGGGCGACGAAGCCCGCCGCCCAGGCTGTGGGGAAGGAAATCGGGGCGCTATTTCTTCGTGGCCTTCCAGGCGTCAATCTGCTTCTGGGCTTCGGCGACGATCTTATCCATGCCGGCGTCCTTCAGCTTCTTGGTGAACTCGGGCAGGGTCGTCGCGGGATCGGCCATGCCGTTGATCAGCGGGTAGCCCAGTTCCTTGACGACGTTGGTGACGTTCGCCATCTCGGTCTTCACCGGGGTCGGGTCGAACGCAAAGCCGAGCGCAGCCGACGGGGCCGAGCCGGCGTTGAGCTTCTTCGTCGCGCCGATCATGTCGCCGGCGGCCTGTTCGGCATCCACATAGTAGGCGTTGAAGATGCTGCCCAGCATCCAGTCGCGGCCGGGTTTGTAGTTGGCGGCATCCGGGCCGGGGCCGATGACTTTCTTGTCCTTGTCCACCCAAACCCAGTGCTTGCCCTCGATGCCCTTGGCGAGCAGATTGTACAGGTCGGGATCTGTGTTGAACAGGTTGATGATCTGCATCGCCGCGTCAGGGTTCTTGGAGGTTTTGCAGATGCCCGTGCTGGTAGCGCTGGCCGCGCCGGTGGTCATGAAGGGCACGGTCACAGACTTTTGCACCACAGGGACGGTCAGGCCCATATTTTTCTGGACCTCAACATCGCCACCGGGCTTGATCACGCCGCCGATATCGCCGGCGAACTTACCGGCCTTGACCGCAGCAGGCGCCTCGGCCCTGGTCACCAGATCCTTGTTGACGTAGCCGGCCAGATACCACTTGCGGGCCAGCTCAATCGCCGACTTGAACTCCGGGCTTTCGTAGGCATTGATGACCTTCAGATTCTTGTCATCGTAGCGCACCACGGCCTGCACATCCTGCGTGACGACGGGGTCGAAGCCGTAGGTCTCGACCATCCAGACGCTGCCCGGCGTGCCATCGGTTTGCACGATCGGGAGCATGTTGGGTTCGCCCTTCTTGACGGCGGCCAGGAAGGGTTCGAGATCCTCGTACTTGTTGATCTTGGCCAGGTCGAGGCCATATTTATCGGCGATGTCCTTGCGGAACCAGAAGCCGAAGGGTTTGACCCAGATCTGTTGGTTGGGTACGGCGTAGATCTTGCCGCCGATCTTGGTCACGTCCCACGCCGCCGGAGGCATATCTTTGAGGAGCGCGGCCGCGTTCTTCGGGAGCAGGTCATCCAGCGGCAGCAGGCTGCCGTTGATGACGAGCTGGCTGAAGGTGGGGCTGATCCACGGCGCCACCCAGACGATGTCACAGGCCTCGCCCGCGGCCATCATCAGGTTCATCTTCTCGGTGAACGCGGCATCCTCGAACGGAGTCAGCCGCACGACGATATTGACGCCCTTCTTGGCCAGGGCGGCGTTGATGGCGTCCTCGACCACTTTGATGTCCTTCTGGACCGCGAACATCATCGTGTACTTGACTTCGACCGGCTTCGGGGCCGCGGCGGCCGCCGGCGCGGCAGTCGGCTTGGGGGCTTCGGTCGGCTTCGGGGCCTCGGTGGCCTTAGGCGCTTCGGCCGCTTTCGGGGCCTCAGTCGGCTTGGGCGCTTCGGTGGCTTTCGGCGCCGCGGCCGGCGCGGCTGGCACTGGAGTCGCGGCGGGCGCGCACGCGGCCAGCAACATGCTCAGCAGCAGCACAACGCTGACGAGCTTCAACATGGAATGGCGATTCATGGAGTTCCTCCTTGGGATGGGTGAATGGTACATTGGTAGATCGGTAGATTGGGATGCGTAGGGATGGTTGGCAGTTCACTCTCCTTTCAGGCTGCCGACCAGCATACCGCGCACAAAGTAGCGTTGCAGGAGCAGGAAGGCGATGGCGATCGGCCCCATCGCCACCACCGCCATCGCCATACGCATACTCTGGACGGGCAACTCGATGGTTTGCAGCATCGCGCTGGCCTCGCCGGTGGTCAGGAACTCGGCGCTCCGCTGGATGGCGTAGAGCAGATATTGCAGCGGGTACTTGTCGGGGTTGTCAATGTAGAGCAGTGGCAACCACCAGTCGTTCCAATACATCAGGATACAGAACAGGCCCACCGTGGCGAGCGCCGGTGTAGACAACGGGATCACGATCTGGAAGAAGACGCGCCACTCGCTGGCGCCATCAATCTTGGCCGATTCGATCAGCTCTTTGGGCAACGTGATGAAATAAGTGCGCAGTAGAAAAACATACCACGGGATGACGAGATACGGCAGGATCAACGCCAGCAGCGAATCCTTGAGATGCAGCGTCTGGGTCACCAGGATATAGGTGGGGATCAGACCGCCGTGGAAGAGCATCGTGAAGATCACAAAGAAAGAGAGCGGCTTGCGCCACGCGAAGTCCTGCCGGGAAAGGGCATAGGCCAACATTGACATCACCAGCAGCCCGACAATCGTTCCGATCGTCGTCGTCGTGAGGGTCACGCTGTAGGCCCGCACGATCCGGCCCGGATCCATCCTGATGAAGTTGTAGGCATCGAAGCTGATCTTTTCAGGAATCAGCGCGAAGCCGGTGCGCGCCAGGGTGACTTCGTCGGTGAGCGACGAGGAGATCACCAGCAGCAGCGGCAGCAAGAAAATGAAGCTGACCACGATCAGAATGACGTTGATGATCGTCTGAGTAATGACGCCTTGGCGGCGATAGTTAGTAGATGACGTGTTCTGGAGAATGCCCATCAGATCGCTCCCACATGACAAGCGTGACGCTAGAAGATGCTCTTCTCGGGGTCAATGCGCTTGACGACCCAGTTGGCGACGAAGATCAGCACAAACCCGACTACTGACTGGTAAAGCCCGGCTGCGGCCGCCATCCCGAAATCGCCCATCGAGCGCAGCCCGCGGAAGACGAAGGTGTCAATCACGTCGGTTGTCTTGTAGAGCATGCTGCTGTCGCGGGTCACATAATAGAACAGGCCGAAATCGGCGTAGAAGATGCGGCCGATCGAGAGCAGGATGTTGATCAGGATGATCGGCATGAGCAGCGGCAGGGTGATCCCCTTGATCTGCTGCCACCGGGTGGCGCCATCAATCTGCGCCGCCTCGTAGTATTCGGTGTTGATGCCCATCATCCCCGCCAGGTAGATGATGCTCCAATAGCCGGCGCTCTTCCAGATGTGCGCGGCGGTCAGGATGTACGGCCAGTATTTCGGCGAACTGTACCAACTCACCGTGTCCAGCCCCGCCTGGGTCATCCACTTATTGAGCAAGCCGCTGTCGCCGTTCAGGAAGGCGAAACCGAAGTAGCCGACGATGACCCACGAGACGAAGTACGGGAAGAAGACGCTGGACTGGTAAATGCGCGCCAGGTAGCGCGAGCTGACTTCATTCAGCAGCAGGGCGATAGTGAGCGATGCCAGCAGCCCGGTAATGATGAACACGGCGTTCAAGAAAAGCGTGTTGGTGGTGATCCGCACGGCGGTGTCCGTGGTAAAGAGGTACTCGAAGTTTTTAAAGCCGATCCAATCGCTGCCGAAAATCCCCTGGCTGGTGCGGTAGTTCTTGAACGCGATGATGATACCAGGCAGCGGCATGTATTGGAACACGAACAGCAGCGCCAGGCCCGGCAGCGCCATCAGGAAGAGCGTCCCGTTCTTGCGGATGCTGCGCACGATCCGAGTCAGCGGCGAGGAGCGCTGCGCCGTGTTCGGCATTCCAACCGGCTTGCGCGTGCTGTGGGTCCGTTCCGCGAGATCAATCATTGTGGCTCCCTGCCTGACTGTTTGGATTGGATGCGCGCGTAGGGGCATGGCTTCGCGCCTGCCCCGATCTTCAGAGATCGTATTCGCGCCAAAGCTGCTCGGCCACGCGCTGTGCCGCATCACGATCCTCCGCCTCGGCCTGAATGACGACATGACAGCATGGCGGAAACGCTGTGCGCGGTCTCGGCGGCAACAGATGTGAGACGCCGTGCTTGAGATCATACTGCATCTGAGCGACGTGCGGCCCGAAAAAGGCATACGCTCGATCAATCACGGCCGGCGGCTGGTGCAGATTGATCAGCTTCAGCCCCTTGACCTGCAAGAAGTTCGCCCACTGGTGCTCGGCATTGGCGCAACAGTGGACGCCAAGACCGCCGTAACGTTCCGACAGCGCATCGAGTTCATCGCGGAAGAACCGCCCAAACATGCGCGAATTGACGCTGCCCACCTCATCCACCGACATTGTCACCCCTTTGCGGATGTAGTAGTCGGGATAGTGAGCGATATGCTCGGCGCCGTAGCGCCCGAACCAGGCGTCCAGGAAGGCCATCTGCAGCGTTCGGGCCGTGGCCGCCAACTCGAGCACTGCGTCCGGCGTCTCCAACATCGCGACGAACAGATCGGTCTTGTCCCAAATCTGGGCCACGATATCCATCGGGCTTTGCAGGTCTACCATCCGAAGCAGCGCATCCGGCCCGCCGCGGCGACGTAGTTCGTCGGCGATCTCGAACAAAAGCATCAAGGGGGTATCTTCGAGCCTGGGCGTCTTGAGCCGCGCGGCGTCCCTGGCGGTCTTCACGAAGGGGATGGCGAATGGGTTGTTGTCATCTGGTCGGTAGACCTCGCACCCGAGCGCCTCGGCGAAGATCTCGGTCCCCGTCGAGACCGGCAGATACGGCACCAGGTCGTCGTCCAGCCACTCGGCCCGCTCGATCATGCGGAGATACGCCTGCCACGCGTACTCGATCCGCTCGGCCTTCAGCCAGGGCAACGCGCGTACGACAGGCGGCGGTTCCGGGGTGCGCACGCCAATACGAAAGACGAATTTGCGCCCGCCCGTCGGTTTCTCTAGCAGTTCAGCCCAACGCTGTTTCCTGCGTTCAATCGGCTGCGTCATGTGCGCTCACGAAGTAATTAAGCTGGTTATGTGTGTATCGCCTATACTACCGCATCTTCGTGCGCTTGTGCTGCGATCCATGCCAGAAAGCGGCCAATAAGCGGACATGGCAGCCGCAAGCGCCTGATGCGACAGCCTCCGGTCATCATCAAATCATCGGGAGGCGCTGACTGCGATGATCTCGTCGGCAATCGCCACATCACGTTCTGCAGCCGCGTAGGTCGCTCTCCCAGAGCGTCCGTTCAGACTGGCGATGGCCTGCTCGGAGAGGCGCACACGACAGCCATCCAATGGATTGAGAATGCGCACGGGGCAAGACAGGCTGGCGGCCAGCTCGGGCAAGTCGCAATGCCGCAGAGCGTTGGGGATGAAGGCATCGGCCGGCCAGGTGTAGGTTTCCTCCTCCAGCAACGCGCGAAAACTGACCAGGGCGTCCCACGTGACGACGCCCGCCACGGCCCCATCAATCGCCGCCGCGAACAAAGCGACCACGCCTCCCAGCCCGCAGCCCGTGATCACGATGGCCGCCGCGTCCACCTCAGGCCGGCCGCGCAGGTAGGCGAGCGCCGCCAGCGCATCGCGCACGCGCATGCTCATGACAGGATCGCCCAACGCCGCGGTCGCATACGCCACGTAGCGATCCAGCCCGCCCCACGCGGCCATTTCGTAGGGGTACACGGCCGGCGTCGAGTCGCCCCACCCGCGCAGGTCTACCGAGAGCGCCGCCAGGCCCGTTTGGTCCCGCTCCAGGAAGCGGCTGGCGCGCGCCAGAACGCCATGCTGGTAGAGCGCTCGGTTCCGGCCATTGTCATCGAGGTGCAGTACGGCCTGCCGCGTCCCCGCCTGCGGCAACAGGAGCGTCCCGGGTAGCTCGATCCCCGGCTCAGGTCGCAGCAACACCTGCTGCCAATGATGCGTCCAGATCGGGAACGGGCTGCCCTCAACCACCTCGGGCCGGCTGATCGGTTTTTCGATGATGGCGATCGCGGTTGCGCCAGCGCGAATATCAACGGTATCTGTGTCGCGTGCCGCCGCGCGCGCCGCCTCCAGCGCCGCGGCCCGATCGAGGGTCAGGGTGCGCATGTTGACATCCGTCCGGGGGAAACAGCGCACCTTATCATACGGGTCGAGGGTGAAGCTCTCATCAGGCAGATCGGGCAGCGGTCGGTCGGGCGCTTCGCGCAGCCAGCGGTTCATGAAGCGAACGAACTCCCGCGCTTGCGTCAGGCTGTAGCTGTGCCCGGCGCGATCCGCGAAGAACGCGAACCGCTCTCCCGCGCCGACCTGCTGATAGAATCCCGCCACTTCCTCCGCCAACCGCCGCGTGTCCGCGATGCGGAACACCTCATCGAATTCGCCGGCCATCAGCAGCAGGGGTGTCGGCGTCGCGGCGCACAGCAGATCAACCTCATCAACGCCCGCGGCGTAGCGGCGCCACATGTGAGTCTCCGGGCAGCCGGCGTAGCATTGTGTGATGTCGAGATCGGCCAGGGGGGCCAGGCAACAGGAAGGCCCGGCCACGGTGATGCGGTCATCGAGCAGCGTCGCCAGCGTCGTCGTGGTTCCCCCGCCCGACACGCCGGTCATGGCGACGCCACGGCCCAGGTCCACATCCGGTCGGGTCTCCAGGTAGTCAATGCAGCGCAGCGCATCGGCCACAAAATACTGGCTGGAGGTCTCGCCCACCAGATAGGGGCGCACGCCGTCGGTGAAGTGATCGTTGCCGGGGCGCTTCTCGCTCGCCTGGCCCGGCGGATCGAAGAGCACGGCCAGGTAGCCGCAGCGGGCGAAGAATTGGGCCGGCAACTGATAGTTGTCGAACTGCTTGCCGGAGTGCCCGACCGGGATCACCACGGCCGGGAAGGGCGGCGCGAAATCGAGCGGCACGTACACCGTCGCGTTGACCTGCCAGCCGGGGAAGGAGTCGAACAGCACGTTCTCCAGCCGGTAGCCGGCCTGCCCCGCGAAGCTGCTGACCTCGGTGGCCTGCACCGGCCCCGCGCCCGGCCCGGCGGGCAGCGCGCCGTAGAAACCGCGCACAGCCGCCCGGATCGCGGCCCGGTAGCCGGCAACATCCCCGGACGCCAGGCGCGCCTGCCGCCGGGCCGCGGCCGCGGTCATCGCGGTCATGCTGCGGCCGATGATGTGCTGCCGCAGCATGTCGCGCAGATCCAGGGAAGGTGGGATGGGTCGCTGTGGTATCAGCATTGAAGGCTCGGATTACGCCATGCAGCGATCGAACTCGGCGATCATATCGGCCATCTTCGCGTGGGCGAAGGCACGGGCCTGCGCGACCTGTGCCCGTGCGGCTGGCAGGTCCGTTCCGATCTCGACCAGCCGGGCCGCGATCTCTCGACCCGAACTGCTATCAATCTCAAAAAGCCAACGCGCCAGGCCGATATCGCGCCACATCTGCCCCTTCCGCGTGTCCGTGGGTTGGCGCAGCAGGATGGCCGGGACGCCACTCGCCACCGCCATGATCGCCGAATGGTTCTCGAAGCTGACCACGGCAGCGGCCCTGGCGTAGACACTCGCGGCTTCAGCCGTCAGCCAGTAGCGATCGAGCACAGCCACGCTCGGTTTTACGGCCGCGGGCAGCGGGTCGAAGAGCAGCGGCCGCAGGCGCGGGACTTCGTAGGTCATCTCCGGCGTCAGCAGCACTCGCAGCCCGGTCTGCGTTACCCACGCCACGATGGCTTCCCGCAGCTTGGCGTGGTCGCGGTCGGCAAACGCCTCATTGGTCGCGCTGCGTTCGGGGTTGGGCGGGAATCGCTCAGGATGGATCTCCCAATACGGCGTCCACCGGAGCCGCGGAATCGCGCAGAGATACTTGCCCGGTTCCAGATCGTGCTCCTGCAAGAGCCTGTCGGCCGCTGCGTCGTCACGCAGGTCGAGGGCAAAGGTCGCATCCGGGCCGAACCCGATCTTCGGCCCTTTCAGACCGGCTGACTCCAGCGCTTTGAGCGAGTCGCCATCGCGTGTGAACACGAACCTGGCGCCGGCCAGCAGGTCGCGCTGCGCGGCCAGCTCCTCGTCGCTTAGCGTCACACCGGCGAACCCATAGGGCTTGCCAGCCGCACGGGCTTGCGCCATCTCATGCCTGCCGACCAGGCCGGGGGCTGACCCATGCACGCAGAGATCGCACTCCGCCAGGGCCGCGGCTTGCTCATCCTCTGTCCTGGCGATGCGGAGCCGCGGGAAACGGGCGGTGAGCAGGCGCTCGATCTCCGCGCTCAGGGGGTTCGGCCAGAGGATAACTTCGTCGCCTGGCAGATGTTTTTCCAGTAAAGCCAGCATACCGGGCGTATGGGCAATGTCGCCGATATTCACGGTCTGCCAGGATGATCGGAGCAGGATGCGACGCTTCTTGGTCTGCGTCGGTGTGGCGGATGCTGTCGCAGACGCAGTTGTTTGCGCCGCGGCAGTCGGTTCTGCGCGGTTCATCTCCCCTCCATCCATCATCACGCTGTCACTTTGGGCCGCCGCTGCGGAAATACGAACTGGCGTCGGGCGGTCGGATGTCGGTGAGCGCGCCCGTGTAGTGACGCAGGTCGTGCGCCACGTAGGGATGCGCGGCGATGGCTTCCTCGTTGAGGTCAACACCCAGGCCGGGGGCGTCGGGGATGCTCATGCGCCCCTGTGAGAAGACGACCTGCTCGGTACAGATGTCGGCCCGCCAGGGCACGTCCCCAGCCATGGTTTCGTGGATGAAGAAGTTGGGCGTACACGCGGCGAGTTGGAGCGTGGCCGCGTTGGCGACCGGGCCGCTCGGATTGTGCGGGCAAATCGCGATGTGCCGCGCCTCAGCCATCGCGGCGATCTTCTTAAGCTCGCCCAGGCCGCCGCAGTGACTGATGTCGGGCTGGATGTAATCGGCGCAGCTCATCTCCAGAAAACGGATCGCCTCCCAACGGCTGTACAGGCGTTCGCCCGCGGCGATGGGCACGCGACTGCGCTGCTTCACTTCGAGCAGCGCATCCAGGCTGTCGGGCGGCACCGGCTCCTCGAACCAGAGAATATCGAAGCGCTCTAGCTCGCGAGCGATGCGCAGCGCAGTGGCGACGTTGAAACGCCCATGACCCTCGATGAGCAGATCAACCTGATCGCCAACGGCGGCCTTCACCGCAGCGATGATGTCCAGCGCGCGGCGCAGCTCAGCCTTGGAGATGTCGAGGTAGGCCGCGCCGAAGGGGTCCCACTTGAGGCCGGTGAAACCGGTGGCCACGGCAGCCGTGGCCTTCTCGGCGAACTCGGCGGGCGTTTTCGCCGGCACGAACCAGCCGTTGGCGTAACAGGGCACGGAATCGCGCACCTTGCCGCCGAGAAGCTGATAGACCGGCACGCCGAGCGCCTTGCCTTTGATATCCCACAGCGCCATTTCCACGCCGGAGAGCGCGCTTTGATAGACCGGCCCGCCGCGGTAGTAGGTGTTGCGATAGGCTTCATGCCACAGCGCCTCGATCTGGTGCGGATCGCGGCCCACGAAGACGCGCTCCAGTTCACGCACGGCCTCCGCGACCGTGAGCTCGCGGAACTCCAACGTGGCTTCGCCAACGCCGTACAGGCCGGCATCGGTCAGCACCTTGACGAACACCCAGTTCGTGCGGTAGGCATCACAGATGAACGTGCGCAAAGCAGTGATCTTCATGTCTGAACCTTTCCGGTGAAGCAGGTATGACGGCTCGGGATGAACCGGCGTTGTTGAGTGTGGGTCTGTCAACATATCCACCAAACTGAAGTATAATACACCGGTGGGCCTTGCTGCGGTAATCGTTGCCAGAAAGCGGCCAGAAAGAGGACAGATGACCGAGAACGTCGCGCGCCCCAGCCCCCCGCACTTCGTGGCGGATTTGCGGCGGATGCTCAACCATCTTTATGACCCCGACGAGCTGCGCCGAAACCCATTGTTCGCGGCCCTGGGGATGCTGGCGCGCGGCAGCCCGTCGCTGCTGCGCGAGGCGCTCATTGGGATCATCGCCGAGCTGAAGCCGCGGCCCGGCTTCTCGCCCGACGCGGACGCCTGGCGCATCTACCGGACATTGCATCATCGCTTCGTCGAGCAATTCACCCAGGCCGAGGCTGCGGCGACCCTGGGGGTGAGCATCCGCCAGGTGCGCCGGCAAGAGAGCCAGGCGCTGCGCGTGCTGGCCGATCTGCTCTGGACGCGCTACGATCTCCGGGCGCACTACGCAGATATCTCGGATGCGAAAGCGGACGAGGAACTGGACGACGAGGAACCAGCCGACACCGCGGCGCCGGCGCAAGATGCCGCCTCGCCGCTGGCGCAAGAGTTGGCGTGGCTGGGGCAATCGCTCCCCCCGGCCGCAGTCCCGCTGGCCGAGTTGGTGACGGCGGTCTTGCGCACCGCCGAGCCGCTGATCCGCGAGCTGGCGGTAGAGGTCCATCTGCGGCTGCCGGCCGGGCTGCCCGATGTGGTGGCCCAGGCCGGACCGATCCGCCAGGCGCTGCTGCTGGTGCTGCTGGAGGCGATCCGCCTGGCGCCCGGCGGCGAGGTCATCCTGGAAGCCTGCGCCGCGGGAGATCAGGTGACGCTGACCGTCCGGTCGCTGGCGCTCCATCCCGCGGCGAGCCGCGTCCAGCCCGACAAGCTGGCTGTGGCCCGCCGCGTCGCCGAGCTTTCCGGGAGCCGGTTGGAGACGCTCACCGGCCCCAGTGATGCGCCGTTTGTCGCCGGCGATGCGTCTTTCGTCGCCCATCTGCATCTCCGCGCCGCGGCGCAGGCCACCATCCTCTTCATCGAGGACAATCCCGACACGCTTCAGCTTTACCACCGTTACCTGGCCGGCACGGGCTACCGTTTTGCGGGCGCGGCGACCGATGATCAGATCACGGCCGTCCTGGACGGGATCGTGCCCCAGGCCATCGTGCTCGATGTCATGTTGTCGGGCATGGATGGCTGGGAGGTGCTCGGCCGGCTGCGCACCCATCCCCGCACGCAAGCTGTGCCGGTCGTGATGTGCAGCATCCTGCCGCTAGAGCAGTTAGCGCTCAACCTCGGCGCGGCCGCCTTCCTACAAAAGCCGGTTAGCCGGGAGGCATTGCTGGTGACGCTGGCTCAGCAAACAACCGGGCGTTGCCTCAAACATGCAGATTCGGATTCTCTGTAGCCAATCCTTCGGCCATCGCCACTTTCACGAGGCGGTCATCGGCCGAAACGAAGATCAATGGCGACAGCTTGCGGAACACAAGAGCCTGGCTGGCAACCAAAGCCGAAGCCAATTGTACCGAGTCATATGCCCGCAAGGGATAGCGGTCGAGCAGTTTACGCGCTTGGCTAATGATGACCTCATTCAACTCGATGAACTTGTACTCGGTCGCGCTGTGCATGGTAAAGGTTTGCGCGGCGATAGCGCAGGCCGCAGGCGGAACTGACCCTTCCCGTTTACGCCGCGCCAGTACGCTGTACATCTCGGCCATCGTGATTCGCGCCGTCACAAGCGCGTGACCCGTCGCAGGCGCAGTAAGAGTGCGTATCCAGG